>JBKKDW010000173.1:0-12202 GCA_046708025.1 Candidatus Limnocylindrales bacterium | reverse complement strand
GGTGCTTGGTGTCCAGCGCGCCGCGGCCCCACACGTAGCCGTCGGCGATCTCGGCGGCGAAAGGCGGATGGGTCCAGCGCTCCGGCTCGGTGAGCACGACATCCATATGGGCCATGAGCAGGAGGGGCGGCAGCTCACCGGTGCCGCGCAGCCGGGCGATGAGATTGCCCCGTCCCGACTCCTTCTCGAGCAGGACCGACTCGATGCCTTCGGCGCGAAGGACTCCGGCGATGTGCGTGGCGCAGGCCGTTTCGTTCCCGGGCGGATTCGTGGTGTCGATGCGGAGGAGGTCCTGCAGGAGTGCGGTCACCTCGCTGCGAACCGAGTCCCAGTCGACGTTCGTCACCGAACAGTCAGGTGACAGGAGAACTGCGTTCCGATGTGGCCCGCGACGCGAGCCATCAGGTCGAGGGAGCCTGCCGGTCGCTCGAGCCGGGGGCGATCGGTTCTACTCGTCGCGGCGGTCAGCGCCGTCGCGGGGCCCGTCGCCAGCCCGGGCCTCGAACCGTTCCGCCAGGGGCCTGCGGGCGAACCGTCGCCAGGCTGCCTGCTTCGTGCTCCCAAGGGCGTCACCGATCTCGGTCCAGCTGTGCCCCCGCTGGCGAGCCGACAGAACGCTTTCGGTAAGCGCCTTCTCGATTCGGAATGACTCACGACAGAGCTTCCCGATCGACTCGAGCGGACGACGCTCATCGACGGCGACGTGGACCAGCATGCGCATCTGCAATCGCTCCAATCGTCAAC
Source organism: Candidatus Limnocylindrales bacterium (assembly GCA_046708025.1). Lineage (GTDB taxonomy): Bacteria > Chloroflexota > Limnocylindria > Limnocylindrales > CSP1-4 > SPCO01. The sequence continues at coordinate 11,458 of JBKKDW010000173.1, read as the reverse complement.
AAGTGTTGACGGCCACCATGGCACGGACGGCCTCGCACCGCAACCGTCGAGGCACGTCGCCGACGAGTTCAGCATCAACAATCAGCTCTGCGCCGCGCTCGCCGATGGCTCGTCGCCCGTGGTCCGAGCGCCGCGACTGGCTGAGCCGACGACCCGGGCGTACTTCGCTAGCACGCCGGTCCGGTAGTTCGGCTGGGGCGCGACCCAATCGCGCAAACGGGCCGGCAGATCGACGCCGACCAGCTCGAGCGAGCGGGCTTCGATGTCGATGGCAATGACGTCGCCGTCCTGGACGCCGGCTAGCGGTCCGCCCACCGCTGCCTCCGGGGCGACGTGGCCGACCATCAGCCCGTTGGTGGCGCCACTGAACCGGCCATCGGTGACGAGCGCGACCGATGACCCCAGCCCCTCCCCGAGGATCGCTGCCGTGACCGCGAGCATCTCGCGCATGCCAGGACCACCGCGCGGACCTTCGTACCGGATCACGACCACATCGCCCGACCTGATCTCGCGCCGGATCACGGCCTCGTACGCGTCCTCCTCCCGGTCGAACACGCGAGCCGGTCCGCGGTGGGTCGTGATGGTCTTGGCGGTGATCTTGGTGACCGCGCCGTCCGGTGCGAGGTTGCCGCGCAGGACGACGAGGCCACCTTCGGCGCGGAGCGGCGCCGCGGCCGTGGACACGACGACCTGGCCGGGGGTCTCGACGACGTCGACGAGCTCCTCGGCGAGGGTCCGGCCGGTGACTGTCAGTGCGGATCCGTCCACGAAGCCGGCATCGATCAGGCGCTTCGTCAGGAGCGCCGTGCCGCCCGCCGCGTACAGGTCGACCGCCGTGAACCGGCCACCCGGGAGCAGGTCGCACAGGAGCGGCGTGCGGCGACTGATCCGGTCGATGTCGTCGAGGCTGAATGGGACGCCGATCTCGCCGGCGAGGGCCAGCAGGTGCAGGGCGGCATTGGTCGATCCGCCGCTGGCCGCCACGGCCGCGACCGCGTTCTCGAACGAGGCCCGCTTCAGGATCATGCTCGGCCGGAGATCGGCTTCGAGCATCGCGATGGCCGCCGTCCCCGCCCGTTCCGCCGCATCGGCCTTGTCCGGATCGACGGCCGGGATCGAGTTGAAGCCCATCGGCGACAGCCCGATGACCTCCATGACCATCGACATCGTGTTGGCGGTGAACTGGCCGCCGCAACCGCCCGGCCCCGGACAGGCGACCTGCTCCATCTCCGTGAGATCGGCGTCGGTCATCGTGCCGGCCGCGACCGCCCCGATGCTCTCGAAGACCTCGCCCATCGTCAGGTCGCGTCCGCGGAACCGGCCCGGCATGATCGTCCCGCTGTAGAGCACCAGGCCTGGTCGATCGAGGCGAGCAAGGGCCATGGCGGCTGCCGGGATCGTCTTGTCGCAGCCGACGATGCACGCCAGTGCATCGAACATGTGACCGAGCGCGACGAGCTCGATCGAGTCGGCGATGAGCTCGCGACTCACGAGGGACGTCTTCATCCCTTCGGAGCCCATCGTCACGCCGTCGGAGATCGCGATCGTGTTCACTTCCATGGGCGTCCCGCCGCCGGCCCGGACGCCGGCCTTGACCCGGACGGCCAAATCCCGATGGGTGAGGTTGCAGGGCATAGTTTCGATCCACGAATGGAATACGCCGACCATCGGTCGTGTGAGATCGTCGGGACTGAACCCGGAGCCGTAGAGGTAGGCGCGCGCGCCAGCCCGGCTGCGGCCCCGGTACATCGCGTGGCTCGGCAAACGGCGGGTGGCGAGAGGCTCGGTCATCTCAATAGATCCGGGCAAGGAGGCCGCCATCGACGACGATGTCGATCCCGGTCAGATAGCTCGCCTCGTCCGAGGCGAGGAAGAGGGCGACGTTCGCGACGTCGTCGGGTGTCGCGAAGCGGCGCAGCGGGTAGCGCTCCAGGATCGCGGCGCGGGCCGCGTCTGGATCGGGCTGGTGGGCGAAGAAGTCGGCGCCCATGGGCGTCTCCACGTCGCCCGGGCAGATCGTGTTGCAGCGGATGTTCTCTGGTCCGTGGGCGGCGGCCAACGAACGACTGAGGGCGCGCAGTCCGCCCTTCATCGCACCGTACGCGGGCATGTCCGGGTCGCCGATGATGCCGAGCAGCGACGCGGTGATGATGATCGAGCCACCGCCACGTGCGCGGAGGTGGGGCAGGGCTTCGCGGATGCCGAGGTAGACACCGCGCAGATTAGCGGCGTGGAGCGCGTCCCAGTCCTCCTCGCTCGTCGCCTCCAGTCGGCCCATCCGCTGGATCGCTGCGTTCGCGTGGAAGACATCCAGACCGCCTCGCGCGACAGCCGCCTCGATCATCGCCTTGTTCACCGCCAGGGTCGAGACGTCCGCCTCGACGGCCTGAGCCGTTCCGCCGGCGTTGACGATCGTCGCTGACGTCCGCTCGGCCGAGTCCCCGTCGATGTCCGCGCAGATGACCCAGGCGCCTTCGGACCCGAAGCGCTGTGCGATCGCGGCGCCGATCCCGCGACCCGCCCCGGTGACCACCGCGATCTTGCCGGCCAGTCTCATCGCTGGCGCGCGCCGGCCGCAACGGTCTCGTCGAGGCCGGCTCGAACCCTTTCCGCGGCTCGACGAACCGCCTCGCGGGTCGAATCCAGGTCGGCCTGCATATGTACCGCGGACACATACAGAAGACCACGGGAGATCACATGGACGCCCTCGTCGAGCAGTGTGCCGGCGAACCGGCGATACGCCTCGCGATCCGCCTGGAGCGTCGCAGGATGGTCGTCGACCGCGTTCTCACTCCAGAATGCGTGGCCCATTGGCCCGAGGTGGTTGACCGTGACTGGCAGGCCGGCCGCCGAGCACTCCTCCCGAAGGATCGCCGCGAGTCCATCGCCCATGGCGTCGAGATGCGGGTAGATCCGATCGGCGTGTCGCTCCAGTTCGCTGAGAGCGGCGAGTGCGGCGGCGACCGAGATCGGATTCGCGTTGAGGGTCCCCGCATGGCGCACCCGGCCGCCCGCCACCTCGTCCATGAGGTCCGCGCGACCGGCGACCGCACTGATCGGGAAGCCCGAACCCAGGGCCTTGGCGAAGATGGCCAGGTCCGGCGTGACCCCAAAGCGCTCCTGGGCGCCGCCGGGCGCCAGGCGGAACCCGGTGATGACCTCATCGAAGATCAGCACGGACCCCGCGGCGGTCGTCAACCGGCGGACCTCCTCGAGATAGCCCGGGGCAGGGAGCAGGCAACCGCCGTTCACGGCGAGAGGCTCCATGATGACCGCGGCCACGTCGTCGCCAAGGTTGGCCGTCAGCGCGGCCAGGTCGTTCCAGGGGCAGACGGTGACGGCGATAGAGGCGCACGGATCCTGCCCCGCGCTCGCCGGGCCTGCGTCGGCAAACCCGGGAACTCCGACCGACAACGGGTCGAGCCAGCCGTGGAAGTGGCCCTGGAACTTGATGACCCGGTTCCGGCCCGTTGCCGCCCGGGCGATCCGTATCGCCGCGTGGACCGCCTCGCTGCCGGTGCTCGAGAAGATGCAGCGCTCGGCGCACGGCACCAGCCGGCAGATGGTCTCGGCCAGCTCAGCCTCGGCGGCGTGGCTCGCGCCGTAGCCGATCCCGATCTCGAGCTGACGACGGACCGCATCCACCACCGGGGCGGGGGAGTGGCCGAGGAGCATCGGTCCGAAGGCGAGCGCGAAGTCGAGGTATTCGTTGCCGTCGAGGTCCCAGACGCGCGACCCGGCCCCGCGGGCGAAGCTGATCGGGACGGGCAGCTGCGGGGCGCGGAACGCGGTGGCCACGCCTCCTGCGAGCGAGCGTCTGGCGCGCTCGTGCTGCGCCCGTGATCGACGATAGCGATCCGTCATCGCCTCGCTCACCCGACCGCGGTGGGGTCGAAGTACGCGTGCACCCGATCAAACCGGCCGTCACGCACCCGAACGATGTTGACGCCACGAAACGGATGGCGGACGCCCTCATGGTCGACCAGGACCGCCTCCCACTCGAGGGCCGCTTCGTTGCCGTTGCGGACCTCGTGGACGATCTCGACCTCGAGCCCGGGATAGTCCCGCATCTCATCGCGGTAGAAGTCGGCGATGCCCGCCCGGCCGATGAAGGGCGGCCCCGACGGAGGATGAACCACGGCATCCTCGTGATAATGGTCCAGCACAGCCTCGAGGTCTCGCCGGCATTCGGCGGCCCAGTAGGACTCGGCGACCTCTCGTGGCGTCATCACTCTCGGCTCCCTGGCGCGACTTCCCCACAGAATGACATTCTGCCGGAACGGCCCAGCCGAAGTGTACTTGATGACATCGTGCCGTTCTGTAGAATAGAAAGCCATTCCGCTGGGAGATCCAAGGATGACTGCCGAGATCACGACCCGAACGCTCGAGGAACGCCTGGACCGGTTCTACGCGGAGTTGGTGGCGAACGATCTCGTGCCGCTGTGGCAGGTCTCCGCCGAGCTGATGCGTGCGGTCCCGGTGCCACAGACCATCCCGTACCTATGGCGATGGTCGACCCTGCGACGGCTCGCGGAGCTGGCCGGTGACCTGATAACGATCGACCGAGGCGGCGACCGGCGCGTCCTGTCTCTCGCCAATCCCGGATTGGGCGGTGCGCCGTTTGCCTCTTCCACGCTGTGGGGCGCCGTGCAGTACCTGGGTCCGCTCGAATCGGCTCCCGGTCATCGACACACGCCGGCGGCGATCCGGTTCGTGATGGAGGGAGAAGGCGTCTGGACGACTGTTAATGGCGACGCGTGCGACATGCGCGCCGGCGACCTGATCCTTACCCCGAGCTGGTGCTGGCATGACCACAATAACGCGAGCAATCAGCCGATGATCTGGTTCGATGGGCTCGATCTGCCCACGATCAACGCCCTCGACGCGATCTTCTTCGAGCCGTACGAGCCGGATGAACTGCAGCCCGTGCTCGGCCACGGGATATCGGAACGGATCTGGGGTGGCGGCCGGGCCCTGGTCCCCGTCGGCGTGGATCCGGCCGCGAACGGGCATGCCTCGCCGCTCCTCGTGTACCGCTGGGCCGACACGGACGCCGCGCTGGACGCGCTGCTCGCGGAGCGATCGGGCTCTCTCGCGACGATCGAGTACACCCATCCCGTCAACGGCGGGCCCGCCCTGCCGACGATGGCCTGCGAGATGCACCGAGTCCTGCCAGGGAATCGCAGCAGGCCTTATCGGAAGGTCGGAAGCTCCGTCTACGTCGTCTTCCGGGGTGCCGGATCATCGATCATCGACGGTCAGCGGTTCGATTGGAGCCGGGGCGACATGTTCGTCGTGCCCTCATGGTCGATCCTCGAACACGAGGCAAGCGAGGTCTCCGACCTGTTCGCGATCAGCGACCGTCCCGTCCTCGAAGCGCTTCACCTGTTCCGAGATGCGCATCTCGATGAGCCACAGACCGTTGAGCGGGTCTTCGTGGCCAAGGGCGACGCCTGAACGGCGGCTGCCCGCTCTGCGGGGACTGATACATGCGCCTCGTGACCCTGCGAACCGCGGCGGGCACCCGAGCGGGACGCGTCGATGGCGAGATCGTCACCGAGCTGGCCTTTGCCGATGTCGGCGAGCTGCTCCGGTCGGGCAGCGATTGGCGAGCGAGAGCGGCCTCGGAAGAAGGTCGGCGGTACCGGATCCAGGACGTCGTTCTCGCTCCGGTCATTCCGACCCCGGGCAAGATCATCTGCCTCGGCCTTAACTATGTCAGTCACATCACCGAAATGGGTCGGGAGCTGCCAACGCAGCCGACGCTCTTCGCCAAGTACGCTGTCGCGCTGACCGGTCCCACCGATCCGATTCCGCTCCCGCCCGAGTCGTCGGCCGTTGATTGGGAGGCCGAGCTGGCGGTCGTGGTCGGGACCTCCGTTCGGCGCGTCACCGTTGAGGAGGCTGGCCTTGCCATCGCGGGATATACCGCGGCGAACGATGTTTCGATGCGAGACTGGCAGAATCGGACGACGCAATGGCTCCAGGGCAAGACCTTCGAGGCCTCCACGCCCCTGGGTCCGGCGCTCGTCACGCCAGACGAGCTTCCCGGAGACCCGTTCGCCCCCGATCTCGAGATCGGGTGTGACGTCGACGGGGTGGTCGTGCAGCACGCACGGACCGGCGATCTCGTGTTCGGTCCGGCGGCGGCGATCGCGTACATCAGCACCTTCATGACCCTCGAGCCTGGCGATGTCGTGCTGACCGGGACGGCGGGCGGTGTGGGAGCTGCGCGTGTGCCGCCCGTCTACCTCCAGCCCGGCCAGATCGTCCGTGTCCACATCGAAGGCATCGGCGAGCTCGTGAATCGGTGCGAAGCGGAGGTCACTGGCAGTTCGGCAGCGACCGGCCGGATCACCCTCGGGGTCGTCAACACGTGACCGCCGGCAGCCATCGTGATCTGGTCGATCGCCTGAACGCTTCGCGTGCGCGGATCCAGTCACTCGGTCCCGCCGTGGAAGCCGGTGAGCCGTGGCCATTGAGCGCCTCCATTGGGGTCGAGCCAGAGGCAGCCTGGGGCCCCCCCGAGGTGCTCGCCCACCTGGCCGAAATGGTGCCGTTCTGGCAAGGCGAGGTCGAACGTCTCCTCGTCATACCGCAGGGTGCCCCACCTCCGCCCTTCGGGCGAACCGCGGAGGACACCCTCCGTATCGGTCTGATCGCGCGGGATCGTGGATTGCCGACCTACGAACTGCTGGGCCGGATCGACGCTAGTCTCGATCGCCTGGTTGGTCGGCTGAGTCGCCTCACGCTGGGCGAGGCGGAGCGCCGGGCAGTGCACCGGACGCGCGGCGAGTGTTCACTGGTCGAGTTCATCGACCTCTTCCTCGTATCGCATGCTGAGGAACACGCTCGTCAGCTCGACGCCCTCCTTCGCGACCCCGGGTAGACCGCAAGCAACGCGGCGCCTTCGAGGGCCATCGCGCCCTCGCCGGCGAGCATCGTGGCGATCTCCAGGTCCCGCGTTCCGAAGACCCCGCTCCGCTCAAACAGGACCCTGCCCTAGACTCCGTCCATGCGACCCGCCGAACGACGCCGCCTCGTGATATTGGCCGAAGGCCAGTTCGGAGCGCACAGCGCCAAGACCGCCTACGGCGTGATTCGATACGGCCGGGACGACGTCCTGGCCGTCCTCGATTCGACGCGTGCCGGTCAGAACGTGACGACCTACCTGCCGGGTCATGACATCCCGATCGTGGGATCGCTGGCCGAGGTGCTGGCCTTTCCGACTCCGCCCGATGCCCTGCTGATCGGTATCGCACCCACGGGCGGGCGGCTGCCCGCGGCCTGGCGCGCGATCATCGGGGACGCGATCGCGGCCGGCCTCGACGTGCTGTCCGGCCTGCATACCTTCGTCGGCGACGATCCGGAGTTCGTGGCCGCAGCCGCCGCCCGCGGCACGGCGATCGTCGACTACCGGCGCCCACCGGACCGCCTGGAAACGGCCGTGGGGCGGCGCCACGGCCCGGGCAAGCGGGTGATCCTGACGGTGGGTACGGACTGTGCGATTGGCAAGATGTCGGTCGCCCTGGAGATGCGCCGGGCGGCGATCGTCGCCGGCGATCGGGTGAGCTTCGTGGCGACCGGACAGACCGGGATGATGATCGAGGGCTGGGGGGTGGCCGTCGATCGGTTGATCAGCGACTTCGCCCAGGGCACCGTGGAGTGGCTGGTCGAGGAGGGTGAGGCACTCGGTGACTGGGTGATCGTGGAGGGCCAGGGTTCGCTCGATCACCCCGCCTATTCGTCGGTCACCCTGGCCCTGATCCACGGCGCCACGCCGCAGGCCATGGTCATGGTCCACAAGCCTGGCCTCGCCGGCCACGACTTCGACCATTTGCCCGAGGCCTCGTTCCCGATCGCCGCCCTGGCGCCGTTCATCGAGCTCCACGAGCGGATGGCCGGGCTCGTGGCGCCTTCGCGGGTCGTGGCGGTTGCGCTCAACACCTCGCTCTACGCCGACGATGGCGATGCCCGCCGGATCATCGACGAGATCGCGACGGAGACGGGCTTGCCGACCGACGATCCGGTCCGTTTCGGGGCGGATCGGCTGTGGGCGGCGACGCGCGAGCGGGTCGATGCTCTGTCGTGGGTCAAGGGGTCGTGAGCCTGGAGCTACGCCACGAGGTCCTGCGGCTCGCGTTGCGTGAGCCGTTCAGGATCGCCCGGTCCGATCACGGTGCGGGCCACGAGGTCACCACGGTCATCATCGAGATTCGCGACGAGCGCCATCCGGGCGTGGTGGGGGTCGGCGAGGGCTATCCGGATCGGTTCTACGGCGAGACGCCCGCGACGATGGAGGCGATCGTTCCGCTCCTGGTCGACGCCGTCGGCGTGATCGACCCGACGGCGGAGGGGCTAGCCTCGGCTGCCCGGGCGATGAATCGGGCCATCCGCGGCCACGGGGCCGCCAAGTGCGCGCTGGACATCGCCCTACACGACCTGGTCGGCAAGGTGCTGGGGGTGCCCGTTCACGCGCTGCTCGGCCTCTCCAATGACCTGCCGCCGACCGACTTCACGATCGGGATCGACGAGCCAGACGTGGTCGCCGAGCGCGCTCGCCGTGCGCGCGGCTTTCCCGCGCTCAAGATCAAGGTTGGCGGGCCCGGCGACCTCGCCACCCTCGAAGCGGTGCGCGACGTCTACGACGGGCCGATTCGGGTCGACGCCAACACCGGCTGGACGCCAGACGGCGCATTGGCGATCCTGCCCGCCCTCGAGCGTCTCGGCGTCGAGCTGATCGAGCAGCCGTTTCCGGCTCGCCGCCTGGACCAGCTGCGCTGGCTCCAGGAACGTTCCCCGCTACCCATCGTCGCAGACGAGAGCTGTGTCTTTCCGGAGGATCTCGAGGGGCTGGTCGATGTCGTCGTCGGGGTCAACGTCAAGCTTGCGAAGTGCGGCGGGATCGGGCCTGCCCGATTCATGCTGGAGCGAGCGCGCGAGCTCGGCTTCCGGACCTTCCTCGGCTGCATGGAAGAGACATCGGTCGGGATCGCCGGCTCGGCGGTCGTCGCCTCGCTCGCCGAATGGGTCGATCTCGACGGCTGCCTGCTGCTGGCCGACGATCCTTTTCAGGGTCTTGAGCTGGACGCCGAGCACCGCTGGCGGTTGAGCGATCGGCCAGGGCTTGGGCTGTCGCGGCGAGCCAGCGCCCCGCACTGACCCGGTCCACGTTCGGACGGCACGAGTCTCGATCGAACGACCGTTCATGTGGACAACTTGGTGGACGAAGTGGTGGACAAGACCCCTTCCGGGTCGGCCGCGGTCCGCCTACCATGGGTGCTTACCGGCTGACCGAGTCCCGAGGGAGGGATCGGCCGGTATTCCGGGAGACCAGATCCGGTCGTCGGGCAGGTCCCGTCCGACTAGCCGGAGGGCTTCGCAACGCCACCGGCCGTCGATCGTTTGCTTCCGATCGCGCCCGGAACTGAGAGGAGGGCACGCCATCGATGATTCCACACACCGCCGCCACGAGCGGCCCCCATCCCGATGCCATCGAGTTCGTCCGGTTCTGCTATCACCGCCGGCGGGTGGGCTGGCCGGAGCTCTATGACGAGATGTGCGCCGTCGCCGGTCGAGGGTTGTTTCGTGGCTTCAGCGCCGATGATCTGGGCGGGATTGGCATTGGGTTCAGCCTGTTCGACATGCCCGGCCTGGCCCACCTGACGTGTCGCGTCGTTGCCGAGGAAGTGGCGCGCCGCCGGCCGGTGAGCGTTGTCCTCGGCGAGGCGGATTCGTGCGCTGCGGCCGTTCCGGTGACACGCGCGGTCGATCCTGGCGCAGACGACGGTCCGGCGGAGGCCGCGATGCGAGTCACGCCTGGCGCAGCATCCGGTGTCGAGTCAAGCACCGGGATGACCGCTGGGACCTCGGTCCCGCGCCCGGTCGTGCGGGTTCCCGATGGTCGCTCGTTCGACGTTCCGATCCGCATCGCGCTGACTCCGTCGGGCGCCTGAACGCGCTGATCTCTTCCTGTCGTATCGACAGAGCCAACGACCCCCGTCAGCAACGGCGGGGGTCGTTTCAATTCCGGCCGCCGCCCTGGCCCGCCCCTTCAGGCTCGGATGTGGCGCCTCGACATCTCGCCCTCGATCTGGCGCTCGGCCTCGACATAGCGGTCGATCTCCTCGCGCAGCTGGTTGGCCTCGGGCGCATAGAGATGGACCTGCTGCTGAAGGATGTACGACAGCCGCCGGCTGGTCATCCGGACGTGGTCGAGGTTCTTCATCAGGACCAGCGGATCCATCGAGGCCAGGTCCGACGGGTGGTACATCTGCTGCATGGCCGCATTCTAGAGTGAGCGCAGCCTAGAGTGAGCGCAGCGCCCTCGGCGGCCAGGTCCAGTCCACGTCGTTCCGGGCGCCGGCCAGGGCCCGCCGCCGGCCGCTTTCCGTCGCGCCCAGGACCAGGATCCGATCCGTCTTGGTGGCCCGGCCGGCCTCAACGCCCCACAGCTTGGTCATCTTGCGGTCGGGCGCCACGTCGTCCATCGCGACGCCCGCCAACCGGTAGCCCTCGGGTTCGGCGGCCGCCTCCCAGGTTCGTTCAGCCAGCCCGACGCCGCCTCGAATCTGCCGACCGCGGTCGGTCAGCACGTCACCGATGACCAGGACCACGACGGCATCGTCGGTCAGGGCGGGGCGCAAGCCGGCCAGCACCTGGCGCAGGAACGCGAGATACGGCGCGCGGTGGTGCGCGTCGTCGAGGGTCGCGTCGATGGCGCGGGCGTCAAAGCCGAGAAACCAGGTCCGCAGCCAGTTGTAATAGCCGTACTTGACGACCCGCAGGTACGGCGGTGACGTCACGACAAGCCGCGCCCGATCCGGCCGGCCCATGGCGCGCAGCGCCGCCCTCGCTCGCGGCGCGACGTCGCGCGCGTCACCCAGCAGGGCAACCCCTTCCGTGCGCGGCGGCGGCTGGCGGAAGAGACGATCGAGCTTCTTCGACAACCCATCGAAGACGTCGCGATCCGGCGATGCGAATGCCGTTCGAGCCGCGAAGTCGCGGACGTAGCGGGGCGCCATCGAGAACGTATTCGGCATCAGCTCCGAAAGGTAGCTGGCGCTCTTGCCGTGGAGAATGCCGGTAATCGCGGCGGCCAGGAAGCGATCTGTTCGGTCGTCCAGGCGCAGCGCCGTGCGCACGAACAGGAGTTGCCCGAGCGTCCGCGGATGGAAGGCCAGGGCGACCTCGGCCGGAACGGGCTCGATCCCGGCGGCGGCCGAAGCCCCTGACCCGGCTGCCGGGACGATGGCGCCTGGGGCCGTCGGATCGGCTGCCACCCGCGCACCGAGCGCGAGCCAGCCGGCGGAGGTCGAATTCCAGGCGAGCCTGAGCTGGGCGACACGGGTCATCGCCTGCGCCCGCGTCGCGGGCTCGACCTTGGCCGCGGTCAGCAGGTGAGCGAACGGGTTGAGGTCGTTGCCGACGCCGATTCGCCCCTCTGCGCAGGCCTGGA
>JBKKDW010000172.1:0-10908 GCA_046708025.1 Candidatus Limnocylindrales bacterium | reverse complement strand
CGGTCGCCGACGCCGACCAGCTCGACCAGGTCCTGTGGGCGCTCCTGGACAACGCGGTCAAGTACGGCGGGCGCACGCCGATCGCGGTGGAGGTCGTCGCGGACGAGGCGGCTTCGCGGCTGCGGGTCACCCTGTCCGACGGCGGTCCGGGCGTCGCCGAGGCCGATCGACCCCGGCTCTTCGGGCGGTTCGTCCGCGGCGCCGAGCGGACGCCCGACGAGGGCAGCGGCCTCGGGCTGTACGTCTCCCGCGAGCTGTGCCGGGCGATGGGCGGCGAGCTGTTCATCGATCCGCCGGCGGCCGTCCACGGCGCGGGGTTCAGCATCCACCTGCCCGCGGAGTTCGCCGAGGAAGGCTGAGCGCCCGGGATCATCCGCCGCCCTCCCGGGACCGATGGCTACCGTCCGGTCTTCCGGGGCAGCATCGCAAGGTTGGCTGCAAGTACCGCCAAATACAGTACCTAATGCCATGATACGTCTATCGCCTCGAGAAAAACGGGGACCCATTCGATGACCCTTCCTCCGAGGCAGCCCGCGCCGGCGCGCCGGCGCCCGTTCGCCGGCCGCCCTTCCCGAGCCCGCCCTGGTGGCCAGGCGCTCGTTGAATTCGCACTCATCCTCCCGATCCTCCTGTTCATCCTCGTGATCGCAATCGATTTTGGCCGGCTCTTCTACCTGAACATTGGGATCAACAACGGCGCTCGCGAGGGTGCCGCCTACGGGGCCGACAACCCAAACGCGACAAGTGAGATCACGACCCGCGTGAGGCAGGAACTCGGCCTCGCGACGGGGGACACGTCGGTCGTGGTTACCAAGACGTGCAGTCCAGACTGTTTTACCAGCCGGACCGTTTCGCCGCCACACACGATCCGAGTCACAGCGTCAACTTCGTTCTCGTTCCTGACCCCGTTCATCAACGTGTTTTTCGGCGGCGCCATTCCCATGTCGGCGGCGTCGACGGCGGTGATCCCGTGACGCGACGACACGCGACTCGACATGTCGGTCAGTCTCTGGTCGAGTTCGCGCTGATCCTGCCGATCTTCCTCCTGGTCCTGGTGGGGCTCATCGACATGGGACGGGCTGTATACGCCAACAACACCCTCTCCCAGGCGGCCAGAGAAGCCACGCGGCTCGCGGCGGCCCAGGCGTCCTGGGTCGGGACGACCAACGTCAAGGAGCCAACGTGCAACGCGACTGCCGGGCCTGTGTGCCCGGTTGACGTTGCGACACTGAAGACCAACGTCGATGCCGCGGCGAATCGGATGGCGGTCGGGCTTGGCGTGCTCCCCGGAGCCCAGATCTACATGCAATGCAATGCCGCCGGAAGCGCCGCCCCGACCGGTGCCTGGACTGGGAGCACATGCACCAACCGAAGTTCCGGAAGCCAGGTATCGGTCCGGATCGTCTACACGCACACGATGATCACGCCCATCGTCGGTCAGATCGTGAACAACCTATCCATGTCTGCTGCAGCCACGATGGTCATCAACTAGGGAGATGTCGATGAACGCTTACCAGAGCCAACCGGGGCGTCCGAAGGGTCAGATCGTCGTCGTATTCGCCCTTAGTCTAATCGTGGTCATCCTCGCAGTCGCTCTCGTCATCGACGGTGGAAATGCCTGGGCGCAGCGCCGAGTCGCCCAAAATGCGGCTGATTTTGCGGCTCTCGCGGGAACGAAGGTCGTCGCCGCGAATGCGGACACCAGCCAGACGAATGCCACGGTGCGATCCTTGGTCGAGTCGGCTCTGTCCAGCAATGGCCTTGCGACGACTGTCCTTGGCACCGACTACACGGCCTCGTACGTGAACGCCTCGGGGAATCTAGTCGCCGGTTACGGGACGGCGGGGACGATCCCGGCTGGCGTCATCGGCGTGCAGGTGACGCCAACGAAAACGTTCAGGACCTACTTTCTCGGCGTTGTCGGGGTGACGAGCTTCAACGCGAGCGCCACCGCAACCGCGAAATACGGGTTCTACGAGGGCTCGATTGGCGGACCGGGGGGGAACCTGGTGCCCGTCGCGGTCAATCTCGAAACGATCACCGGAGCGACGGAGTGTCCCCTAAACGCTGCCGCCGGATCTGCGACCCCCGGGTGCACCCCGGTCGCCTTGACCCAGGGAGACACAGTCGCGCCAGGCCAGTTCCAGTGGATGAGCTGGAACGGTACGGGCAATACTCCTTACCTGTGCTCGATCCTTGGACCTCCGGCGAACAGCCCCTCGTACACGGTCCCGGCGAACGGCTTCATCGTCATCTCTGGCAACACGGGTGTGTCGAACAGTAGTTGCGTTCGCGGCCAGGCCTCGCCTGTCGAAGGCATCGATGGGTGGGTCTCCCTCCAGACGACGATCCTGGTGCCGATCGTTTCTCCTGGACCGCCACCTGGAGGCCAGACCTGCGCTCAGGCGCCGCAGTACTGCTTTGCCAACGGGACGCCGTACCCGGTCACCGTCCAGGGCACCGGCTCGAACGCCACCTACAACGTCATCGGCTTCGCGGGGTTCCAGCTGACCGGCTGCAGCAATCCGTGCATCAAGAATCTCCAGGGCGTCTTTCGTCAGGCCTTCTTCCTTGGCCCGACGGGGGGGACGTCAGGTACCCCGGGCACGCCCGGAGGCGGCTTGGCTATTCAGCTGGTGCGCTGACCTTCGTCAGCCCAATGCCGGCTTGAGGGGATCCATGGTCCCACCTCACGCGGAACGCAGGACACCACGTGACGATGGGCTCGGAGCCCGTGCCCCGGGCACCATCTTGGCCTTGATGAGCGCGTCAGTGTGATGGCAGCGTGGAGCGGCTCTTTGGCCGAGACGTCGACCTACTGACCGCGCCCGTACGCCGTCCCTGACTTGCGCAGCGGATTGCGCTGCGGGCCGGAAGCGCCGGCGTTCGGTGGCGACCCGCCCGGACCACCGGGCCCCGGTTCGGGGACCTTCGGGCTATGCATCGACGCACCATTTCAAGCGAGTGTGAAAGGTGCCCCGTCGAGCATGACGGGACTTCCCTTTCCTCTGCTTGGGGTCATCGATGCAACGTTTTAGGCCGCGCCTGCGGCTTCACCGCCGAAACCGGAAGACCGGCCAGAGCCTGGTCGAATTCGCCCTCGTCCTGCCGATCCTTCTGGTCATGGTGGCGGGAGCGGTCGATATGGGCCGGATGTTCTACGCGTACGTCACGATCGAGAGTGCCGCCCGTGAGGCCTCCTTCTATGGGGCATCAAAGCCGCATTGCGACGTTGACCAGACCGGCTGCCGTGATCCCCAGAACGTCACCTGGCGGCTGACCGAGGACCTGAGCGGCCTTCAAGGTGCGACCTGGAGCATCCAGTGTCGTGACACGAGCGGGACGCCACGAGCCATCGCTGCCTGCGCCGAGGGCGACTCCTACGTCGTCGGGATCACCTATCCGTTCCAGCTGGTGACGCCGATCCTGTCGAGCGTGGTCGGGACGGGCTTCGACATTTCGACGAGCCAGAGCGCGTTGGTTCTGAACGGAGCGCCGGGCGCCGTGGCGACACCGACGCCGACACCCACGCCCACGCCGACTCCGACACCGACACCGGGTCCCTCGCCCACCCCGACGCCGACTCCGACACCGTGCGTGAACCCGACCATCTCGTTCTCGGGCAACCCGCTGACAGGTACGGGCCCATTCACGGTGAGCTTCAGTGGAAGCTCGACAGGAACGCCGGTCAGCTGGACATGGACCTTCGGCGACGGCGAATCGGCCAGTGGTTCGTCGATGTCGTCCGTGTCGCACACGTACGCGGCTGTCGCGAACAACACGCAGATGAACGTGACGCTCACGGTCGACACCGGGGCGCTCTGCGCGACAACGCTGACCAAGAACAACTACGTCTTCGTGAGGAAGCCCTGACATGCGATTCAAGTGGTTGTCAGCCGGCCGGCCTCGCGGCCAAAGCCTCGTCGAATTCGCCCTGGTGATCCCGATCTTCCTGCTGATCGTGTTCGCCCTGATCGACATGGGGCGCCTCGTCTACATCAACAACGCCCTGGCCGAGGGTGCTCGCGAGGGAACCCGCTGGGGATCCGTCCTGGTCCGGTCCCAGAGCGCGGCCGGGCGCACCGCAGTTGGGACCTACGCGTCGAATTCACTCGCGGC
This sequence comes from Candidatus Limnocylindrales bacterium, assembly GCA_046708025.1. Classification (GTDB taxonomy): domain Bacteria; phylum Chloroflexota; class Limnocylindria; order Limnocylindrales; family CSP1-4; genus SPCO01. Next base: position 6,789 of record JBKKDW010000172.1, on the reverse strand, counting down.
TGTTCCGGATCCGCTCGTGACCGTCACATGCCTCAACGGGGAAGACGGCGTGGTAAAGGCTACCTGCCGCCCGGGCGACATTCTCGTCGTCCGGATTGAAAGCACGGTCACGATGTTTACCCCGATCCTGGCTCAGATCGTCGGACCGCGGCCCTACACAGCGATCTCGAAGACGACGGTAAACAACTGATGCTTGCAGCGAACGCAGCCACACGAGAGGACAGGACCGCCATGGCAACTCCGGTTCAGACAACGCCGGGCAAGGGAGAACGGGGACAGATCCTCATCCTGTTTGCCGGCGGGCTCACCATGCTCGTGCTGCTCATCGGACTGGTCGTGGACGGCGGTACCGCGTTCGTCAATCGACGCGATGCCCAGAACGACGCCGATCTCGCCGCGATGGCGGGTGGCAAGATTGTGAAGGACTTCTACGTTTCAAACCCGACATTGCGGTCGCCTGACGTCCGTGCCGCGATCGCGGCGCGGATGGCCGCGAACGACTGCGTCACGGGACTCGGGACCCCGTGCAGCTGGTCCGCTGAGTACGTCGCCGCGGGCGAGGTGTCTAACGGCAACGTGTCAGAAACAGCCAACAGCCCGATCCCGACGGGCACGGTCGGCGTCGTCGTCCACGTGAGCCGGCAGCCGCGCACTTACTTCCTGGGGATCATCGGTCAGTCCAACTGGCAAGTCGCCGCGGATGCGACAGCGGTCACCTACACACCACCCACGGCATCACCCGGGACAATTCTGCCAATCGCCACGAATCCGCCCAACCCGTTCGTGCCTGGTAACAGCTATGTGCTGACCGATACGGCCCCGTACGGGCCGGGGGCCTTTGGCTGGCTGACGTGGTTCGGCAACCCCAACTCGGACACGTTGGCCGACTCGCTCTGCACTTCAGACAATCCAGAGATCACCTTTCCACAGCTGATTGACGGTGCGCCTGGCAACCACAATTCGAGCAACGTCCGGGCTTGCCTGGACTCCTGGATCGAGCGCGGCACGGAGGTGCTTATCCCGGTGTTCGACTACTGCTCGCCGTGCAACGGCAGCGGCGCCATGTTCAACGTCATTGGCCTGGCCGCCTTCGTCCTCACCGGTTACGACGACAGCGGGCCGGCCATCGAAAGCCTCACGGGCCGGTTCGTCGGGACGTATAACGGAACGTCAGTACCCGCCGGGCTCGGCGTGGTACCGCCTTCCGCTGGCGATACGGGAGCCCCATTGCAGCTGTACCGCTAACGCGCCGAGCTGTCCTGGGCGGGCGGTTTGACCGGGCGCGCCCTGGCGACTATCGAATCCCAGTGTCGTAATCGAGCTGGATCGCCGCTGCGCTTCTGTCCACAACCGTAACGTTCTGTGACCCAGCGGTGCCGAGGAGCCCGTCAACGGCTTGAGGCTCGACGAAATAATCGCCCGCCGGCAGCTCGACGAAGAACGAACCGTCGGCAGCGGTTACGACGCGGGCCACCTCCGACCCTCCGCCGTCCCGGATGACCACGACCGCGTCCGGCACCGGCCGCGGAGCACAGGCTGGATCCGGCGGCACGGTCTCGACCGGGCAGACCGGGCCGGCCACGGCCACCCCAGCGATGCCCGTTTGGCCGGCACCGATCGGGCTTGGCCAGGCATCGGCCGGGACTGGCGCGCCACCTTCAGACACCAGCGCCACAACACCGTCCGGCCCGACCGCGAACACCCAACTGTGCTCGTCGATGCAGCCCGCCGGGCAGTCGCCCCAGCCAACTCGGACGCTGACCACGTACGCGCCGACCCCGGACGCCGGCTCGACCGTGTACCAGCTCGCCTGCCCGATCAAGCCGGTGTCGAAGGGTGTGATCCCGGTCAGGCGCGGTTCCCTGGCGATGACTCGAGCGACTGCGTCCTCCGGCGTCGTCACCGGCGCCGGAGCGGGGGATGGAGGCGGTGGTGTCACCGACGCCGCGCCAGAACATCCGGCGATCGCTGCGGCCGCGAACGCGGTGGCGATCATTGACCGGAATGCGGACAGGCTGGACATGGCGCAAGGACGACGGTACATCGCCGCGGGTTCCGGCATCGGAACCCGGAACCTGATGCGCTCGAGCGGTGTAGAGGAAGCGTCAAGCCGACCATTCGCTCGGAGGCCCATCCACCATGACTCGACCAACCGCGCAGATCGCTCGTCTCGTGGCCGTCATGTCATTGCTCGCCCTGGGCGCCGCCACCGCTCCGGCGGTCTCCGCCGGCAACCCGTGCTTCCACGGCTACACCATGCCGCCCGCGACGACGGGCACCGGCACCGAGGTCAAGCTGATGCCCTGCGCGTTCGAGCCGACCGTTACCCAGGTCGCCGTCGGCGCCGAAGTGACGTTCTCCAACGGCCCTGAATTCGCGCATCTAATCACCGGTGCCAACCAGGAGTGGGGCTCACCAGATGTGGAGGTGCAGCCAGGCAAGACCATGTCCTACACCTTCGACGATGCCGGGGTCTATCCGTACGCCTGCGTCCTGCACCCGGGTATGTCCGGAGCGATCATTGTCGGCGATCTCGCTGAGGCGATGGCTGCGGGAACGATGACCGGCGGGTCGACTGGCGCCTCGGGCTCCTCGGGCGGAGGGGCAAGCGCGGCCGAATCCGCCGCGACCGGCTCGACGGCGGACGATCCGGCGCTCGGCAGCCTCGTGCTCATCGCCTTGGCCGTGGTCGCCGGCCTGATCGCCGGCGCGGTCGGGGTGTGGCTAGCAGTTCGACGCCGTTCGATGGCCGAAGCGTCGCTTGCCCGTGCCGAATGAGTGGCTCGCCGGCTGCGCTCGAACCCGTGGTCGTGTCTCGCCCAGGCGCACATTCCCGACATCTCAGCGTGGTCCCTGCTCGATTGCTGCAGATCGCGCAGCGCTGGCTGTCCACGACGAGAGACCTATCGAAAACGTGCGCCTCACAGTAACGCGGCCAGCCCGGCCGGACGTCTATCGGTGGCGCTGATTGTCAGCATCGCGGCCGTCAGCTGGTGGACGTCCCGAGGACTTCAACCCTGATCTCGAGGTCGGGCCAGCCGGCGTCAGTCGTCAAGACTCGATCCGCTCCTAGAACGATTCCTGTCGCCACGACGAGGGCGTCGGGTAACCGGAGGCGGTTGCCGTGCCGCGCGCGCAGCTCGACGGCTTGACGGGCGATCTGCCGGGTGGCCGGTTCGACGAACGCCGGCAGGGACTCCAGGAAGTCGTCTACTACCGCACCACTCTCTGGGCTCTGCCGCAGAGGCGCAACAAGTGTCTCGGCATATGCCGACGCTGGAACCACCAGTCGACCCCCGCGATCACGCACGACCGCATTGGCCGATCGCGCACGCTCGTGATGCGCATCATCTGCGCTCAGCACCGCGATCAACACCCCCAGCGTCGAGAACCGTCAGCTCCACTCGCGCCGAAGGTCCTCGAGGTATCGGTCCGGATAGACCCCGGTCAACGCGCCGGCGAACCGGTCGAGCGGATCCTCTTCGCGCACGAGCGCGATCTGCCCCGGACCGCTGATCTCCGCTCGCAGTCGGTCCCCAACCCTGAGGCCGGCCCCCGTCAGCGCGTCCACCGGGATCGTGACCTGGTGCTTGGCGCTGATCCTGGTCCGACCACGCCGGCGTCCGTCCTTTACTTCATGGGCCATGGGTAAGGGATAGGTCCCTGCGCCCCTCCTGGTGTCCAGTCCGGGCTATTCGAAGGGATCGTTGATCTCGATTCCTCGGAACCTGCGGAAGTCTCGGTCGTGCGTCCAGATCGTGCGAACGTCGTTTTCGAGCATGAGCGCGACGATGTGGGCGTCGGAGACGAGGTTGCCCGTCGGCACGGCATCGCGCGCCACCTCCCGGTATAACATCCAAAAGCGGTCCTGCTCGCCAGGGCTGTGGACGTGCGGTCGACTCAGCAGCTGCTCGATGTTTGATCCAGCCTCGGCAGCGGAAAGTGGCTTGGTAAACACGGCTGGATGGGTCGCGATCCGCAGGTAGGCGATGACCGTCGGCCAGAAGACATAGACGATCTCGGGCCCGCGCGCGACCCGCTCCAGGACCTCAAACGCCCGCCCTTGCAACGGGCTTGACTCGTCCGAGGCATATAGGAGCACGTTGGCGTCGAGGGTGTAGCTCACCCTTTCTCAAGCGCCCGCCGAACGGCCTCCTTGTCCTCGAGGTCCACGCGCGCCCCCATCGGTCGCGCGGTCCAGCGGAAGGGCGTTGCTGGCTCCGGTTCGGTAGTGCTCAGCGCAGTGGTGAGTATCTCTGACACTACTCGCCCCAGCGACTTTCCCTCGCGTTGTCCGCGTCGCTTGAGCTCGCGCAGCACCGTCGGGTCGATGTCAATCGTAGTGCGTGGCATGATGCGTGATGATGTCAGGTACGACATCTGATGTCAAGGCTCGTCGCGCGTGTGATTCCGTGCCTTTCGCGCATGGTGACGGCGTCGAACGCGGTTCGGGGAGATTCGCCGGGCTAACCGGCTTGCCGTTGGGCAGTCGGGTCGGACTGCCTGTGCAACGCGGCGGCGTCTCGGACCACGCGGCGCCCAGCCGTCCTTCGCCTGGCCTTGCCTGGTCGACGCGTCGACCATGCGTTTCGAGCACGGAACGCCCGGCGCCTGCGCGCACGCGGAGGGCGCTGGCGACCTCCTGCGGTACGAGCCCGGGGTCGGTCAGGGCCGCGAGGTCGACGAAGAACCCCCCGTCGTGAAAGCCGGTGAGACTCTCCGCCGCGACCTGCAGCGCCAACCGGGTCTTGCCTGTGCCGCCGGGCCCGGTAAGGGTCACGAGCCGGTTCGTGACAAGAAGCTCGCGGATCCGGGCGATCTCGTTGGCCCGTCCGATGAACCTGGTGAGCTGCGCCGGCAGGTTGTGGGGCCGAGCGTCGAGCGTTCGTGGCGCCGAGAAATCCTGCTCCAGTCCTTCGACCACCAACTGGTGCAATCGTACCGGCTGCAAGAGGTCCTTCAGGCGGTGCTGGCCGAGATCTTGAAGCCACGTCCCGGGCGGCAAGCTGCGCTCGACGAGGACTCGGGTCGCGTCCGAGAGCAGGACCTGTCCGCCGTGTGCCGCCGCGGCGATTCGGGCGGTTCGGTTGACATCCAGCCCGAGATAGTTGTCGCCGCCCAGGTTGCCCTCGCCCGTGTGCAATCCCATCCGGACGGACACCACGGCCCCTGCCGTCCACTGTGTCGCCGCGAGCTCTTGTTGCGCGCGGGTAGCGGCGCGAACAGCGCCTGACGGGGTGGGGAAGACGGCGAAGAACGCGTCGCCCTCGGTGCTGACTTCCCGACCATTGCCCTCGGCGATGGCCGCCCGGAGAATGGCGTCGTGCCGAACCTGGACGTCCCGGTACCGCTCACCAAGGAGCTCCAGCAGCCGCGTGGAGCCCTCGACGTCAGTGAAGAGGAACGTGACGGTTCCAGTGGGAAGGTCTTGCATCTCGGGTCGGTCTCAAATCCTGGAGATGATGGAGCACATCCGACAGGATAGAGGTGCGTTCGGCTGATCCGACGGTGGCGTCGCATCTGCACGTCGCGACAGGGCCTGGCCCGTGGTCAGGAGGAGCCGATCCTCACCGAGTCGACGATCGACTGGATCTCGGGCAAGGCCTGCTCGAACGACGCTTTCGGTGCGATCGCGCAAAAGACCAGGTCTGGACCCTCGTACGGCAGCACCCAGATCCGGAAGCGCGTACCGGCGTCGAGGTGCAAGTTTCCGGTCGGGTAGGCGAAGATATCGACCTCTTCCAAGCCGTTGTTGGTGACGTCGATCGACTGACCCCCGAGGCCGGCGATCCTCACCGGCTGCGGCGGTTCGGCGTCGAGGTCCGGATGCGACGCAAGCCAGGCGACCAGGTCATCGGGCGCGGCGACGCCCTGGTGCGACTGCGGGTCGACGACCCTGCCGACGCGCCCGGCGGTCAATTCGATGTCGCCACTCTTGCCGACCGCCATCTCGTCGTCATCGTCCTGGAAGAAGAACAGCCAGCCGTCGGACGTGATGGTGAACGTCAGCGCCGGCTTGAACGCGGTCGTCGTGTACGAGCCCTGTGTGGCCGTGCCCACCCGGATCGGTAGCGGACCCGAGGGTCGCGCCGTCGGGGCCGCGGTCGCGGGCTGCGGTGTCGCCGATGGGGTCGTCGAGCACGCCGCGATCGAACTTGCCGCGAGCGCCACGGCGACGCCGAGCCTCGTGATGACGCGAGTCGGCTGGAGGGCTGGGGGAAGCAGACCTATCATGGCCATGACCTCGGGGTTTGCGCCGCACGTCGGCCCGCCTGGGCTTGACGCTGCGGGCCCTGGTGGCTCCGAGCCGTTGCCAGCTCCATGCCGAACCAACCACGGTGCAGGGCCAAGGCATGCCGCCAGGCGGTCAGCGCGGCGCCATCTTGAGCAGACCGAAGCTCGCGCCCTGCGGGTCGCTCACGATCGCGAAGCGGCCGCCTGGCATGTCCTGGGGCGAAACCATCTCCGTCGCGCCCAGGTCGATCGCCTTCCGAAAGGCTGCGTCGACGTCCTCGACCGTGAAGTAGATCTGCCAGTAACTCGGCACCTCGGCGGGCACCATCGGATTCATCTCCCAGGCGCCAGCGATGCTTTGCTCGTCGAGCTGGAACTCGACATAGGGCGGCTGTCCTTCACCCATCTCGCTCTGGCGCATGGTCCAGCCGAAGACACGCTCGTAGAACGGCAGCGCCTGATCGACGCCGCGGGCATTCAGCTCCGCCCAGCCGAACGAGTTCGGTGCGTTCGTCTGGAAGCCACCCATGCGCGTCCCCTGCCAGGCAGAGATGA
>JBKKDW010000171.1:0-7077 GCA_046708025.1 Candidatus Limnocylindrales bacterium | reverse complement strand
ATCGTGGCCGTCTCGCCATCGGTCGTGGGCCTGGCCTTTCCCGACCTCGGGGCCCTCGGGCTGGGCGGCACCAGCCTGCTCATCGTCGTCTCGGTGGTGGTCGAAACGATGAAGCAGATCGAGGCCCAACTCATGATGCGCAACTACGAAGGATTCATCCGCTGATGTCGACAGCCCTGACGGGCCACGCCAGGACTGCCGACCACAGAACGTGACGGTGGTCGTTCTTCTCGGCGCGCCGGGCGCCGGGAAGGGCACCCAGGCGCCCATCCTGGCCGAGCGGCTGGGCGTCCCGATCCTCGGCTCGGGCGACCTGCTCCGGGCGGCCGTGGCGGCCCATACGGCCCTCGGGACAGCGGCCGATCGGTACATGAGCCGCGGTCAGCTCGTCCCCGACGGCACCATCGTCGATATCTTCCTCGAGCGGCTGGGTGCCGAGGACGCCGGCGGCGGGGCGATCCTCGACGGATTCCCGCGCACGCTCGGCCAGGCGCAGGCGCTGGACCGCGCGCTCGCTGAACGGGCTGGCCGGGTCGATCTCGCCCTGTACGTCGACGTGCCAGAGGACGACCTCGTCGCCCGGATGGCCAGCCGCCGGATCTGCGCCGCGAACGGGCACGTCTACAACATCGCCTCCAATCCGCCGCGCGCCGCCGGCGTGTGCGATCTCGACGGCTCTCCGCTCGTCCAGCGCGATGACGATCGCGAGGAGACCGTCCGGGCCCGGATGGCCCAGCAGATCCCACCGCTGCGCGAAGTGGTGGAGCATTACCGCGCGACCGGTGTGCTGCGCAGCGTCGACGGGCTTCGCTCGATCGACGCGGTGACCGCCGACCTGTTGAGCGCGACCGAGCACGATCTTGGGGCGGCCTGAACGTGGTCACCCGCAAGTCACGCTCGGAGATCGAGCGGATGCGCCGCGCCGGACGGATCGTCGCCGAGGTTCTCGACCAGATCGAGGCCGAGCTTCGGCCGGGGGTGTCGACCGCCGACCTTGACGCCCTGGCCGAGGACCACATCCGGGCGTCGGGGGCCATTCCGTCATTCAAGGGCTACCCCGGAATCAATCCCGACAGGCCCTTCCCGGCCAGCGTGTGCATCTCGATCGACGACGAGATCGTGCATGGCATCCCGGGCGCGCGCACGATCCGGGCCGGCCAGGTCGTGTCGGTCGATGCCGGTGCGATCGTCGACGGCTGGCACGGCGATGGCGCGCGCACGTTCTTCATCGGTGATCCGCCGCCCAGGGTGCGCGAGTTGATCGACCTGACCCGGACCGCGATGTTGGCCGGCATCGCGGCTGCGGTTCCGGGCAACCACATCGGCGACATCTCCGCCGCGGTGGAGGACGTTGCCCGGAGCGCCGGGCTCGGGATCATCCGCCAGTTCGTCGGCCATGGCATCGGCAGCGCCATGCATGAGGAGCCGCAGGTTCCCAACTACCGGACGGGTCGCCCCGGACGGAGGCTGGAAGCGGGCATCTGCCTGGCCATCGAGCCGATGTTCACGCTCGGCGGCCATGAAACGCGGATCCTGGCGGACGATTGGACGGTGGTCACCAGGGACGGGTCGCTGGCCGCCCACTTCGAGCATTCGATCGCGGTCACCGCCGGCGGTCCGCACATCCTGACCCAGGCCTGACCAAGGCCTGACCCAGGCATCACCCGTACGGTTGCCCGAAACGGGCATGTTTGATACGCTACACGTTCGTGTGCCGGTCCGACCCGGGGCGGCACTGCGCGTGAGTAAGGGAAGCACGTAGGCTGTGGCCAAGCGCGATGCGATCGAAGTGGAGGGGACGGTGGTTGAACCCCTACCCAACACCATGTTCGCGGTCGAGCTGGAGAATGGCCACCGGGTGCTCGCCCACATCAGCGGCAAGCTGCGGATGAACTTCATCCGGATCCTGCCCGGTGACCGGGTCCGTGTCGAGTTGTCACCGTATGACCTGACCCGCGGCCGGATTACGTACCGCCTCAAGTAAGCCAGCCCGAACTCAGCACACGATCGAGGATCCGTTGAAAGTCAGAGCCTCCGTCAAGGCCCGTTGCGACAACTGCAAGGTCATCCGCCGCCACGGAACCGTGATGGTCATCTGCACCAACCCGAAGCACAAGCAGCGGCAGGGGTAACCGATGGCCCGTATCGCCGGCGTCGACGTCCCGCGCGAGAAGCGCGTCGAGGTCGCCCTCACATACGTTTTCGGGATCGGTCTGCCGACCAGTCAGAAGATCCTCGCCCAGACCAACATCAATCCGGACACCCGGGTGCGCGACCTGACCGAAGAGCAGGTCAACCGCCTGCGTGAATTGATCGATCGCCGCTACAAGGTCGAAGGCGACCTGCGCCGCGAGGTGGCCCTCAACGTCAAGCGCCTGATCGAGATCGGCTCGTACCGCGGCCTGCGCCACCGTCGCAACCTCCCGGTGCGCGGCCAGCGAACCAAGACCAACGCTCGCCAGCGTCGCGGACCGAAGAAGACGGTCGGCGTCAGGCGCAAGAAGTAGCGAGGCACCGAGTAACGCATGGCGGAACGCAAGCGAGCGGTCAAGGTACGTCGTCGGGAGAAGAAGAACGTCCCCCAGGGGCACGTCCACATCCAGGCCACGTTCAACAACACGCTCATCACGATCACAGACCTCAATGGCGCGGTCATCAGCTGGGGCTCGGCCGGGGTGGCCGGCTTCAAGGGCTCGCGCAAGAGCACGCCGTACGCGGCGGCGCTCTCGGCCGAGGGCGCAGCCAAGCGGGCGATGGAGCACGGCATGCGCCAGGTCGAGGTCTATGTGAAAGGCCCCGGCGCCGGCCGCGAGCAGGCCGTCCGGTCGCTCCAGGCGGCGGGCCTGGAGGTCAGTGCCATCACCGACGTCACGCCCATCCCGCATAACGGCTGCCGGCCGCCCAAGCGCCGCCGCGTCTAGAGCTCCTGAGGACCCATGGCCCGTTACACCGCATCAGTCTGCCGTCTCTGTCGCCGGGAGGGCGCCAAGCTCTTCCTCAAGGGGACGCGTTGCTACACCAAGAAGTGTGCCTTCGAGCGTCGACCCACGCCGCCCGGGCAGCACGGCGTCCGCCGCCGCAAGGTCGGCGAATACGGCCTGCAGCTGCGCGAGAAGCAGAAGGTGCGGCGCACCTACGGCGTCCTTGAACGCCAGTTCCGCAACTACTTCGTGGATGCCGAGAACCGCCCCGGCGTGACCGGCGAGAACCTGCTGCGCTCGCTCGAGTTGCGCCTGGACAACGTGGTCTACCGCATGGGCATCGCATCGTCGCGCGCCCAGGCGCGCCACTTCGTGGGGCACGGCCATCTGGCGGTGAACGGCAAGCCGACCAACATCGCGTCGTATCAGCTCAAGCCGGGCGACCGGGTCGAGGTCCGCGAGACCCACAAGTCCCGGGAGCCGTTCAAGATCGCCCGGGAGACCCTCCGCTCGCACCACGCGCCTGAGTGGTTGACCGTGGATGCCACCAGCCTGACCGGGGCCATCGTTGCGCCGCCAACCCGCGACCAGATGCCGCTCGACCTCAACGAGCAGCTCGTGGTCGAGTACTACTCGAGGTAACCCGCCCTTATGATCGAACTCGAGACCCCTCAGATCGAGCCCGTCGAGGAAGCCGGCACGTATGCCAAGTACGAGGCCGGGCCGCTCCAGGCCGGCTACGGCGTCACCCTCGGCAACGCGCTCCGGCGCGTCCTGCTCTCGTCGCTCGAGGGTGCCGCGGTGACGAGCATCCAGATCCGCGATGTCTACCAGGAGTTCTCGACGATCCCGGGCGTCAAGGAAGACGTCACCCAGATCGTCCTGAACGTCAAGAAGCTGCGACTCAAAAGCTATGCAGCACACCCCGTCCAGCTGCGCCTGATCAAGAGCGGAGCGGGCGCCGTGACCGCCGCCGACATCGCCGAGTCGGCTGACGTCGAGATCATGAACCACGACCTGGTCCTGATGACCCTCGATACCGATGACGTCACGATCGAGCTTGACCTGACCGTCGAGCGCGGGGTCGGATATCTCGGTGCCGAGCGGGCCGAGGCGTTGCCCATCGGGGTCATTGCCGTCGATGCCATCTTCACGCCGGTCCGCAAGATCAACTACTCGGTCGAGAGCATGCGCGTCGGTCAGATGACCAACTACGACAAGCTGACGATCGAGATCGAAACCGACGGCACGATCAGCCCGGAGGAGGCGCTCAGCCGCTCGGCCGAGATCCTGGTCAACCAGTTCCGGCCGTTCGTGACCGTCGGAATGGCGGCGCTTCCGGCCCAGGCCGTGACCGGTAGCGCGGCCCTGCCGTCGAACATGCTGGACATGCCGATCGAGGAGCTCGACCTCCCGATGCGGGCCTACAACTCGCTCAAGAGGAACAACATCGTCAAGGTTGGTCAGCTCCTCCAGCTCAAGGACGACGACCTGTTGCGCATGCGCAATTTCGGCAAGAAGTCGCTCGACGAGATGAAGGAGCGCCTGCGCATGCGCGGCTTCATCATCCCGGAGACCGAGTCGGACGGGATCGACGCCGGCGAGACGGACGACGAGCAGCCATTCGACGACGAGGCGGAGAGCTGATCGATGGCCCACCGGATCGGCGGACGCAAGCTCAGCCGGAAACAGGGGCCCCGGCTCAGCCTGTTCAAGAACCTCGCGGTGTCGGTCATCCGCTATGAGCGGGTCAAGACGACCGAGGCCAAGGCCAAGGAGATCAGCGGTCGGGTCGAGAAGATGATCACCCTGGCCAAGCGCGGCGACCTGTCCGCCCGCCGCTCGGTCGTGGCCCAGTTCCCGAATGAGCCGCTGGTGGTGGCCAAGCTGTTCGACGAGATCGCGCCCAAGTACGCCGACCGGACTTCCGGCTTCACCCGGATCGTGCGAATCGGCCAACGCCGCGGCGACGCGGCGGAAATCGTCCAGATCGAACTGGTCTGAGGTCCCGATGAACACGAAGACCTATTCGGTCCGGGAGAGCGAGATCGAGCGCAGCTGGTTCGTCGTCGACGCGACCGACGAAACCCTGGGCCGACTCGCTTCGCGCATCGCGCGGATCCTCGTTGGCAAGCACAAGCCGACCTATCAGCCGAACCTGGATTCGGGCGATCACGTGATCGTCCTCAATGCCGCCCAGATCGCGGTCACCCGGGACAAGCTGGACAGCAAGCTCTACAGCCGCCACAGCGGCTATCCCCAGGGCTTCAAGCAGGAGACGCTCGGCCATCTCCTCGCGCGGCGGCCGGAAGAGGTCATCCGGCGGGCCGTCAAGGGGATGCTTCCGCACAATCGACTGGGCACCCAGCAGCTGCGCAAGCTGAAGGTCTACGCCGGGTCGGACCATCCCCATCAGGCCCAGCGGCCTGAGCCGCTCGCCTGACGAGGAGCTCACCCAGCATGTCGATCCCCGCCTTCTATTCCGGGACCGGGCGCCGCAAGACGGCCATTGCCCGCGTCCGGCTGCTGCCGGGCGAGGGTGAAATCGTGGTCAATGGGCGCTCCATGGAGGAGCACTTCGGCAACGCGGTCAATGAGTCCGAGGTCCGCATGCCCTTCCGGGTGACCGGCACGGAAGGCCGCTTCAACGTGATGATCAAGGTCGAGGGCGGCGGCGTGACCGGTCAGGCCGGCGCCATCCGACACGGCATCGCCCGGGCGCTACTCGAGATCGACCCGGACGGGCATCGCCTGCCGCTGCGCCAGGCCGGTCTGCTGACCCGCGATCCGCGCATGAAGGAACGCAAGAAGTACGGCCTGAAGCGGGCCCGCAAGGCACCCCAGTACACGAAGCGGTAACGGCCCGTCGCTGGCCGGCGGCGGCCCGCCCGGCGGGGCCTCCGCCCCGTTAGAGTTTGGTCATGAGCGCCGTCGACGAGACCCGGGCGTCCCTGACCGGGCGCGATCTGTTGAGTGTCGCGGATCTGACCGCCGCCGAGGTCGCGCACCTTTTCGAGACCACGGCCCAGCTCAAGGCCGAGTTCCGAGCCGGCCGCCGCCACGCCCTGCCGCCACTTGTTGGCCGGACGCTGGCGATGCTCTTTCAGAAGCCGAGCCTGCGTACCCGGGTCAGCTTCGAAGCGGGCATGGCCCAGCTCGGCGGGCACGCCATCTATCTGACCCACGATGTCGTGCTGGGGGCGCGCGAGAGCGTCCGCGACGTGGCGCGCAACCTGGAGCGGATGGTCGACGCGATCGTGGTCAGGACCGGCTCGCACGAGGTGGCCCTCGAGCTGGCCGCCCAGGCCAGCGTGCCGGTCATCAACGGCCTGACCCTGCGCGAGCATCCCTGCCAGGCGCTCGCCGACGTCTTCACCATCCGGGAGCGCTTCGGGCGCCTGGATGGCCTCGTCGTCGCCTTCGTCGGCGACGGCAACAACGTCTACAACTCGCTGGCCCTGCTGGGCGCCGCATTCGGGATGGAGATCCGCCTGGCACATCCAGCCGGCTACGCGCCCAACGAGCGGATCGTCAGCCGCGCCCGTGTACTGGCCGATGCGTCCGGCGGGCGGCTGACATTCGGGCCCGACCCACTCGAGTCCGTGCGCGGGGCGGCCATCGTGTACACCGATGCCTGGACGTCGATGGGCCAGGAGGCCGAGACTGAGTCGCGACGCGATGCCTTCGCTGCCTATCGAGTCGACGACGCCCTGCTCGCAGCCGCCGGCCCCGATGCCCTGGCGATGCACTGCCTGCCCGCGCACCGCGGCGAGGAGATCACCTCGGCCGTGATGGACGGGCCGCGCAGCCTGATCTGGGAGCAGTCGGAGAATCGGCTGCACGTCCAGAAGGCGCTCCTGGTGGCGCTGCTCGGCGAGAGGCCGCCCGCCCGGTGAGCGGAACCCGATTCGAAGGCTACAGGGACGCCCTGCGACGCGGCCACGTGCACGCGTTGCGTGGCCGGCTCGACGCCGCGCTCGCCGCCTACAGCGAGGCGGCGCGGATGGCTCCGGATCGGCCGTTGCCACATGTCGGCCTCGCCGGCGTGCTCGCCAGGCTCGGCCGTGTCGACGAGGCGCTGGCGGCGTACCGCGGGGCCCTCGACCGCGCGCCCGACGACGATGGCGCGTTGCGCGGCCAGGCCGACCTGCTGGCC
>JBKKDW010000170.1:0-17728 GCA_046708025.1 Candidatus Limnocylindrales bacterium | reverse complement strand
CCTTCGCGATCTGGCGCGTCTTCAGCGCTACCTCGCCGCCAGGCAAGACCTCGAGCGGATCGATCCGGGCAATCTCGAGCTTTGGCAATTTGAGACGGCGCAGGATGTCGGGCCGGACTCCGAACGTCTTCGTCTCAAACGGGCTGAAGAGCCCGTAGTGGACGTGACAGCCCGATGCATGGCCGGTGGCACCTTCGTGCCCGATCAGCTGGCCGGCCTTGACCTTCTGACCGGCCTTGACCGTGACATCGCGGAAGTGGGCGTAGATCGAGCGATAGCCGTTGCCGTCGTCGATGACCACGACGATTGGCAAGTCGTGCCAACTCTTGCGGACGTCGAGGAGGCGGTAGTACGGCCCGAGGTCGCCGATCCAGCCGACGTGGTCATCGAAGCGGCGGCCGGCGGCAAGGACGACGCCGGCGTGAGCCGCGCCGACCGGCGCACCGCAGAACGAGGCCATGTCGACGCCGTCATGGAAGAGCTTGCCGTCCTTGATCCGCGAGCCGCCTGGGATCGCCTTGAACGGCAGGGTGACCCGGCCCTTCTCGATCGGCCACTGATAGCCGGTCAACCAGGCGGCCGGCAGGGCGACTCGCTCGGCCACCTTGGGCGGCCCGTCCGCGTCGGTCGGCCGTGGCGGGACCCGGGCGGGGTCGATCGTCGGATGAGATGGCGACGGCGCCGGCAACGGCGTCGCTTCGGCCGCCGCGCCGGCGACCTGGCCGCCGAGCGGCTGGAGCGGAGCACCGGCCGGACCGAGGGCGGTGATCACGATCGGCATCGCGAGGGCAAGGGCAACCGCGACCGCAATTCCTGCGATCCAGCGCCGCCGCACGGGCGACCGCCGACCGCGTTCGGACAGGGGCTGCGGCGGCAGGAAGGCTGGGGTCGGTCGTCTCGCGGCCATGGGTCGCGCATGGTTCGACCGGGGCGGGTGACTGAGGGGCACCGCGAATCTGTATCACCCGGACCCGGCGTCCGCAAGCGCGCGCTGGCGGAGCCGGCATGGTGACCCCACCGGGCCGGCCGGTTATGATCGCGACCGTCCGCCCGTAGCTCAGTGGATCAGAGCGACTGACTTCGGATCAGTAGGTCGGGGGTTCGAATCCCTCCGGGCGGGCCATTGTCTTGAGTCGCGACATCGGTGACACATGCGTCGCGTCATCGGCGACAGGTGTGATCAGCCGGTCTGCTGGGACCCCGGCCATCGGCCGGGGTCTCGTCGCGTGTTGCGCCAGTACCCCCGGTCAGGCTCGATCAGGTGGGCCGAGAGGATCTCGCCGGTGTCGAGGGCGACGACCGTGACCTCCGTCTGGTCGATGATGGCGAGGACGCGCCGGCGGGCATGGTCCGCGCCGACCTTGAGGTGGTACAGGCGGCCGGCCCGGCGCAGGGTCATGGCGCCCTTGCTGTCGGTCACGTCGTAGCGCAGGCGAAAGTGGCCCCGTCCGCCGGAGCCGGAGGGCAGCGCCTTGGGTGTGGCCCGATACGCCTCACCGGGCGTGGCCCGGCCGATGGCTCGGTGCGGCCGGAGCTCGTTGTACTCGACGCGGAAGGCGTCGAGCCGGGCTTGGAGCTCGGCGAGGCTGCGCGCGGCCGGCCGGCGCTCCAGCCAGCGTTTGAGGGTCTGGTGGAAGCGCTCGACTTTGCCCTGGGTCTGGGGGTGGCCCGGTGCCCCGTTCTTCTGGCGGATGCCGAGGTACGCGAGCAGGTACTCGAAATTGTTGCGGCCTCCGGTGAACCGCGACGTGAAGACCGAGCCGTTGTCGGTGAGCGTCGCGGTAGGCCAGCCGTGGGTGTCACCAGCGGCGCTGAACGTGGCCACCACGTCGTCGCCGCTGACCCGGCCGAACGCCGTGCAGCCGACCAGGTAGCGGGAGTGGTCGTCGAGCCAGTTCAGGATCTCGACCTCGCTCCCGTCGGCCAGGCGCCAGTGGGTGAAGTCGGCCTGCCAGACCTCGTTGGGTGCGGCCGCCTCGAACCGGATCCACGAGCTGCGCGGGCGCTTGCGCGGCTCGGGCACGATGAGGCCGGCCGCGTGCAGGGCCCGCCGGATGGTCGAGGTCGACGGGACCGCCACGCCCTCCCGCTCGAGGTGCCAGGCGATCGTGACGGGCCCGGCGTCCAGACCGCGCCCGGCGAGCTCGGTGCGCAGCGCGACGATCCGCGCGCGCACGGCGTCGGGCAGACGGCCAGGGCTGGTGCGCGGCCGACGCGATCCGGGCTCGAGGGCCTCAAGCCCGCCGTCCCGGTACCGGCGGAGCAGGCGTTGCAGGTGCTGCCGGCTCAACCCGTACGCGGCCGCGGCGGCCGTGACGGACCGTTGCTTGGCGATGACGTTCAGGACAGCGACTCGGTGCTTCGACATGCACCCGACTGTCGCCGATGTCCCGACTCACCTGTCACCTATCAGGTGTCACCTATGTCCTGAACTCAGACACTGCCGGGGGCGCCAAATCCGACCCACGGCGACCGGCCTGCCTCGATAAGATGGGCTTCCTGGCTTCGGCCGGATCACCTATTCACATCACGAGGCTCTGATGACGCAAGCCTTGGGGGCGGATGCGCCCGCCGTCCAGCTGAGCCCTCGGGCCAAGCTCGAGATCCTCGGCGCCATCCTGCTGGCGCTCTTCCTGTTCGCGCTCGACCAGACCGTGGTCGGGACCGCGCTGCCAGTGATCCTGACTGAACTGAAGGGCAACGACCTGTACGTCTGGGCCGTGACGATCTACCTGCTGACGAGCACGATCAGCGGGCCCATTTACGGCAAGCTATCCGATCTGTTCGGCCGCCGTCCGATCTTCATCTTTTCCGTGAGCGTGTTCCTCATCGCGTCGGTCCTGGCCGGCCTGAGCCAGGAGATGTGGCAGTTCATCCTGTTCCGCGGGATCCAGGGCCTGGGCGGGGGCGCCATCTTCCCGGTTGCCCTGGCGGTGATTGCCGACCTCTATACGCCGGCTGAACGGGGCAAATACCTGGGCCTGTTGGGAGCGGTCTTCGGCTTGGCGTCGCTGGTCGGGCCGGCCATCGGCGGGCTGATCACCGACCTGATCAGCTGGCACTGGATCTTCTTCGTCAACGTACCGCTGGGCCTGATCTCGCTGGTCATCCTGTGGCGGCTGCTGCCACCGATCCGCCGTCCGGATGCGGCCCGCAACATCGACTACGCGGGGGCCGGCGTCTTCGCGCTTGCGATCGCCCCCTTCCTGATCGGCCTGACCAACAAGACTCCGACCCACGACTGGACGGACCCGTCCGTTGGCGGCCTGATCCTGATCGGAATTCTGTTCGGGCTGCTGTTCGTGTGGATCGAGTCGCGGGTCGCCGAGCCGATCGTCCCGCTTGGGTTGTTCAGGATTCGGGCCTTCACGGTCTCGGTGGTCGCGATGTTCCTCGCAGCCTTCGGGTTCTTCGGGGCGATCATCTTCCTGCCGCGCTGGTTCCAGACGGTTGCCGGCGCCAGCGCCACCGAATCGGGCTATAACATCCTGCCGCTGCTGGCCGGCCTGATCTTCAGCGCGATCGCGTCCGGGCAGATCGTCGCGCGCACCCAACGCTACAAGGTCCTGACCTTCGGCTCGCTGGTCCTGCTCGCGGCGGGTCTGTTCCTGCTCACGAACCTGCGCTCCGACACCGACCGGCCTTTGCTCTGGCTCTGGATGGCGCTCGCGGGCCTCGGTATCGGTCCGTCGTTCGCGGTCTTCACCCTGATCGTCCAGAACGCGGTCTCGCCCGACCGGATCGGCGTGGCGACCAGCAACCTCACGTTCTTCCAGCAGATCGGAGGGACAGTCGGGCTGACCCTGGCCGGCACGGTCTTCGCCAGTCGTTTCGCAGAGGAGCTTCCGCCACGGCTCCAGGCCGCCGGCGTGCCGCCCGAATTCGCCGCCCAGTTCGCCGGTGGCGGATCTGCCGTCGACCTCTCGGGGACCGGCGATCTGGGTCAACGGATCCTGGCCTCGGTCCCGCCGGAGCAACAGGCCTTCGTGCAGCCCTTGATCGCGGGGATCGTCCAGGCCATTTACGACGCCATTTCAATCGCGATCGCGGCGAGCTTCTATGTCGGCATCGCGGCGGCGATCATCGCCGCAATCGTGGTGATCTTCCTGCCCGAGATCCCGATGCGGGCCACGTTCGAGATGGACGAAGCGGGCTCGACGGATGCTGCGCCGGCCTAGCTCGATGGCCATGGACGACGGCCGGGATCCCCGCCAGTGCCGGGATCCCGGCCGTGGCGATGGGTTACTTGGAGGCGCTCGCTCGCGATAAACGCCTCGTGATCGATCGCCAATGCTGCACCGGGCGCAGGCTTTCGTGGTCGATCACGCTGAGATATTCCCGATGTGCGCTTCAGCCGGACACGGCGAGTCGTCCTTCAGCCGGACACGGCGAGTCGGCGGGTCGGGCCGGCGCGAGCAGCCGGGCGCACAGTTCGGAGACGGACACGGAGACGTGCCTACCATTCTTTGAACCATCGCGACGTCGTTTTCGCCAATACGGTTAATCGCAACAGGCCCAAGCCGTGGCGAGCGGAACGCGAGGCGAGAGATCGGTGTCGAACTCGGAGCTGGTGCAGCGAGCGCGAGGCGGAGATCGGGACGCCTTCGACGTCTTGATGACAGCCCTCATCGACCACCTGTACCGGGTCGCGCGCCTGATCCTCCGCGACGTCGACAGCGCCGAGGACGCCGTTCAGGAGGCGCTGGTTCGATGCTGGCGCGATCTCCCCACCCTCCGGGACCCTGACCGGTTTGACGCCTGGCTGAACCGCCTGCTCATGAACGCGGTGACCGACGAGGCCCGAGCCCGGGCGCGTCGGCGCATGGTGGCAAACGTGGCAGTCCTCTCCCTGGAGCCCATTTAACAGGACGGCACCCGCGCCCTCGCGAACCGAGACGAAGTTGCGCGGGTATTCGACCGCCTGTCGCTGCAGCACCGAACGATCGTTGTTCTCCACTACTACCTCGGGTACACCGTTGAGGAGGCCGCCACCACCATCGGGATCCCGGTGGGAACGGCCAAGTCGCGGCTGCATTACGCCAACGAGGGGCTGCGCGCCGCGCTCGAGGCGGACTCGCGCATCGGCTCGACCCGAAAGGTGACGGCATGAACACTCGCCCCGATCTCAACCGCTCCATCGCGTCCTGGCTCGAAGAGGAAGCCCCGGAGCGCGCTCCGGACCGACTCCTTGCTGCGTCGCGCGGACGAATCGAATCCACGCGACAGCGCCGGGCCTGGGGGCCGGCGCGGAGGTTCCTACCCATGCCCTCGCTGCGAATTGCCGTGGCGTTCGCGGCCGTGCTGGTGGCCGCCGTCGTCGGCATCAATTTCCTGCCCGGTCAGAGCGTAGGCACCGGGCCGGCCGCGACGCCGAGCCTGGCGCCGAGCCCGAAGCCAAGCCCGAGCCTCACACCAAACCCTGATCCGACCGCCCTTCCTGCGTTCGGTCTGCTTGCGCCGGGAACGTACGTCATCGACGACCCGTTCCCGCTCCGCGTATCGATGGACGTCGGGGACGGATGGCGAATCTGGTCAGGCGTGACCTCGGACGGTGCCGCGATCTACAAGGACTCCCCTGACCCGCCAAACGGCAAGGGCGTCATCGTCACGATCGTCTCCAATGTCTTCGCCAATCCGTGCAATGCGGCTGTCGGCATGCTCGATCCAGCGCTGGGGCCGACGGTGGACGATCTCGCCAAGGCCCTCGCGAGCCAGCCGCGAACCGAGGCCTCGCCGATCACGGCCGTCTCGTTGGACGGTTACTCCGGGAGTTACCTCGAGTACACGATGGCGGACGTCCCCGAACCAGGTTGCGGAGTCGGCGTCCTGAATCGCTGGCCGACGGTCGCCGGCAATAGGCAAGCCCTTCTTGGCGAGCACGACAACGTCTGGATCCTCGACGTCAACGGCCGCCGACTCGTGATCGACGCCTTCTCCTTCCCCGCAGTCACGGCCGCCGACCACGCCGAGATCCAGGAAATCGTGAACTCGATCCAGATCGAATGAGGTTCATTCGGCCGAGAGCCGGTCGGGATTGACAACCCTAGAGACGACAACAGGAGGACACCGCCATGCGCAGGCAGCTGCAAGCAACGACCCCCGTCGCCCGAACCACAGGAATATCCGAATCGAGGCAAAGATCACCGGGAGCATGTGCCGCGGCGGCGATTGCGTTCGCCGCACTGCTTATCTCGATGACGGCTCCCGTCTCCGCCAAGCAGTTCGCGACCTGGGCTTCACCCCAGAAGATCGACGATGTCGCCGGGAATAGCTCCGAGCTGAACACACCGTATGTGGACGGCTGCCCGATCCAGTCGCCCGACGGGCTGAGCCTGTACATGGCCACGACTCGGCCCCGATTCGCGGGCGACACCCGAATCGATCTCGACATCTGGGTGGCGCACCGTGTCGGGACCGACGCTTCGTGGGGCGCGCCGGAGAACCTCGGCGAACCAGTCAACAGCATCGCCGACGACTTCTGCCCGACGCCAGTCCGGGGCAAGGGTCTGTACTTTGTCAGCTCGCGGGCGGGCGGCTGTGGCGCTGGGGACATTTACTTCGCGCGCCTGAACGCGGCCCATGGCTGGACCGACCCCGCCAACCTCGGCTGCGGAGTGAACAGTGCCGCGGGCGAGGCCGGCCCGTCGTACTTCGAGGCGAGAGGCCGTGCGTTCCTCTACTTCTCCAGCGGGCCGGACATCTACTCGTCCGAGCGGCTGCCAGACGGCAGCTTCGGTCCGGCAGCACCAGTTAGCGAGCTGAACAGTGCATCCGGAGACTTCCGGCCAAACGTGCGAAAGGACGGGCTCGAGGTCGTTTTTGACTCCAACCGTTCGGGTTCTCAAGGTGGCCAGGACCTGTATGTGGCGACACGCGACAGCGCCGATGATCCTTGGTCTGCCCCGACGAATCTCGGACATTTGGTGAATACGCCCCAGAACGAGACCCGGCCGTCGCTCTCGTGGGACGCCACTACGCTCTACTTCGGTCGGACGCCGGGTCCCGAGGGCGCAACCGACATCTATGTCGCGACCCGAGACCGCGGGTAGCGGCAAACCAGCCGCATGAACAACAAGCCCTCTCGAGCGCCCTGGACGCAGAGCTTGCAAGACCGCTGAGCCCAGTCCGGTGCGGGGTACGATAATCCAGTGGCGGCCCCAATGACGGGCGGCGACGCATTGCGAAGGGAGGCTGATCGTGCCTACGTACATGGACATGCATGAGTTGCCGGGAGTCAAGGCGGAGGACGTTGCCAAGGCGCACGAAGCCGATGTCCGCGTCCAGGGGCAATACGGCGTGAACTACAAGCAATACTGGGTCGACGAGGCGGATGGCAAGGTGTTCTGCCTCGTCGAAGCGCCCGACAAGGAGACCGCCACGCGCGTCCACCGCGAGGCACACGGGCTTGAGGCGCACGCCTTGTACGAGGTGAGCGAGGGCGGCTAGGACTCGCGCGCGGGCAGTGCGCGGATGACCGACGTCTTCGCGCTCATTCCCGGTTACCAGGAGGGTCCGCGAATCGCGGCGGTCGTCGAGGCGGCCAGGCAGCATCTCCCGGTCGTCGTCATCGACGACGGCTCGACCGACGACACGGCGTCGCAGGCTGAAACGGCCGGCGCCATCGTCCTCCGCCAGGTCCCGAATCGCGGCAAGGGCGCCGCGCTTCGGGCCGGCTTCGGCTACGCCCTTGAACGTGGAGCCCGGGCCGTCGTCACGCTCGATGCCGACGGGCAACACGATCCGACCGAGATTCCGGCGTTTCTGGCCGCCTTTGAGTCAGCGCGCGCAGGTCTGATCATCGGGCGGCGTGGCTTCGGTTCGATGCCGATGGTGCGCCGGCTCTCCAACGAGGTCGGCCGGCTGGCCTTCTCCGCCGCGGTCGGGCGCGACATCCCGGACAACCAGTCCGGCTACCGACTGATCCGCCGGGACCTGATGGCAGCCCTCATCGACAGTCGGGAGGATGGCTTCGCGTTCGAGGTCGAGATGATCGCCCGGTGCATCGCCCTCGACCTCGGCATCAGCTGGGTGCCGATCCGGACGATCTACGCGGGCGAACCGAGCCACATTCGGCCAGTGGCCCATTTCATCGGCTTCCTGCGCGCATCGCGGGATGCCCACCGGATCGTGCGCCGTCGCTGATGGACGTCCCTATTGGTACTGGCGGGTAATCCAAAGTACGGCTTGGCGCGGGCCACCCTCGACCCCTACGCTCTGCCTCGCAGCGGGCCGGAGTCCACTCCGGAGCACACCACGGACCCGGACCCAACGATTGCTGCCATAGAGCGAGGCATCATCCAATGGCATCGATGGCCATCCACGAACTGGGACCGATGATGACGGCCACCGAGGTCGCCGACATGCTCCACTTGCACGTCAACACGGTGAAGCGACTCGGCGATCGAGGCGAGTTGCCGTTCTATCGCGTGTGCAAGCGCGGCGATCGTCGTTTCCGGCTCGACGACGTCATGAAGTTCCTGACCCAGAACCGTTAGGGTCCTCCGCGGTCCGGCCGCCACGGGTTCGGCGGCGATTGTTCGGCGGCGAGGCGCGGTTCAGGCGACGATTGCGCGGTTCAGGCGCACGTTCTTGATATCTCAGCGTGGTCGCAACTCGAATCCTGCAGTCTGCGCCGCGTTTGACCTCGACCACGAGGCGTCTATCGCGAAGATGCGCCTCACAGTAACGAAGCAAGCCCGTCACCGGTCGCCAGGCCCGGCCAGCCCGGCTCGACCAGCCGGTTGCCATGATCTTGCGAGACGTCACGAGGCGAGCCGTCGAGCGGCACTGGCGTAATCGGCATAGGTGGCGGGGGAGCGCCGGCCGTCGACACGGGACCGTGAGCCATTCGCGGCGCTTGCTCGCCGGATCGAGCATCGCCAGCCCGCGACCCGTGACCGAGTCGTTGCCCGCCGACAACCACTCCAGCATCGCGCGCGCCCGCAACGGAAACGCCCGCGCGAGTAGGTCGCTGTTGTGGCGGATCACGCCCTCCACTTCATCGCTCGCCAGCACCAGCAGCCAACTCGTGATCCGCCGCGGCTGCCAACCGAGCCGCCGCGCGGTGTCGCCCGCCGAGCGCCCATACCACCCGAGGTGACGCTCGATCGCACCCAGGTCGTCGAGCCTGGTCTTGATCTCGATCACTAGCAAGGTTTCGGACCTTGGATGGAAGGCGAGCACGTCGATCCAGCCGTGCGACCGACCCAGGATGAGCTCGACCTCGCGGGCGGTCCGCCAGCCCGCGGTCCTCAGGCGCCGCTCGACATAACCAGTGCATCGCGCATGGACGAGATCCCGCTGGCCGTGGGCACCGAGCACGAGCGGTGGGCGAAGGACCAGCTCAGCCTCAAGACCGAGTGCGCGGCTGATCCGATCGACGACGTCGAGCGATGGATTCGCGAGCGAACCCTCGATCGCCGCGATGTAGCCACGCGACACGCCGACCGAGTCAGCGACCTGTCGCTGGGTCAACCGGAGGCGAACCCGCGCGTCGCGACTCGTCCGCGCGAACACGAGTCGGATCGAAGGCCGTTGGTTGGGCTCTCGGTACATGGCACGCAGTCAAGCATGTGGTGGTCAACTCCCGCTTATCGGGCGTCGGAGGCGAGCCTCGGCTCGCTTCGTCCGGCCGGATGTTCGTCCGGCCGGATGTTCGTCCGGCCGTGCTACTCAAGCGCGCACGCTCGCGATATCCGCCTCCTGGTCGATTGCCAGGACTGCACCGACCGCAGGTATTCATGATCGATCACGCTTAGATATCGACAACGTGCGCCTCAGACCCGCTCACGGGCCGTGCCGGCGGCCTGCGCCTCAGGCCGGGCACGGAAGGTGGCCCCGGCGGCCACCCGCGACCGGCTTGCCCGCTGCCCGCGAGTGGGTCCGCGAGCCCCACGCGGGGCGGTCAGGCGTGCGAAATGCTTGCCAGGCTCTCGCCGAAGATCTCCACGGCCTCCGATATTTCGGCCGGGCTGGCGTCGAGTGGCGGGATCCAGCGAATCACCTCGTGGCCGCGCCCGCAGGTCAACAGCAGCAGGCCGGCATCGGCGCATGCGGCAATCAGCTGGTCGGGCAGCGCGCCGTCAGGCTCGCGGCTCGTTGGATCGCGGACGAACTCGACCCCGACCATCAGGCCCCGTCCCCGAATGTCGCCGATCCGATCGTCCTCGGCTGCGATCTTGCCGAGTCCGTTGACCAGTTCGGCGCCTCGGGCCACGGCGTTGGCCAGCAGGCCCTCGTCCCGGATCGTCTCGAGGACGGCCAGGCCCGCGGCACAGGCCACGGGGTTCCCGCCGTAGGTTGAGCCGTGTGCGCCCCGGCCCCACCGCTCCTGGAGCGCGCGGCTCGACACGATCGCCGAGAGGGGCAGGCCGTTCGCGATTGCCTTGGCCACGCATACGACGTCGGGCACGATCCCGGCATGCTCGAATGCCCACATCTGACCGGTCCGGCCGTAGCCAGTCTGGACCTCGTCGGCGATGAACAGGATCCCGTGCTCATCGCACAGCGATCGAAGGCCACGCATGAACGATGCCGGCGCGGGGATGTAGCCACCTTCGCCGAGCACCGGCTCGATCAGGATCGCCGCCACCTGGGCTGGCGCCACGACTGAGGCGAACAGCGAGCGCAGGGTCGACAGACTGGCGGCCGACGCCGCCTCTTCGTCGCCGCCGAACTCGTGGTAGGCCGCCGGAAATGGTGCGAAGTGGACGCCGGGCAGGAACGGCTCGTAGCCGGTCCGATAGTTGAGGTTCGAGGTCGTGACGCTCGTCGCGCCGTACGTCCGGCCGTGAAAGCCACCTTGGAATGCGACGATCCCAGCCCGACCGGTCACCCGGCGAGCCAGCTTGAGAGCGCCGTCGATCGCTTCCGAGCCCGAATTCAGGAACATGACCGAATCGAGCGGGGCCGGAAACGTCGCCGCAAGCTCGATCGCGAGGCGCGAGATCGGCTCGGCGAAGCCGATCGCCGAGATCGGCCCGATGAGCCGGTCGACCTGCGCGTGGATCGCGGCCGTCACCCGTGGATGGGCGTGACCCAGCGCGGTGACTGCGATCCCATTGGCAAAATCGAGATAGGCCCGGCCGTCACTGTCGTACAGCCGATGCCCCACACCGCGGCTCCACGAACGCTGAAAGTATCGACCCAGGACGGGGGTCAGGTTGGCCTCGGCGAGAGCCGCAAAGTCGTGCGCGGCGTCGGTGGTCATGGTCGGTCGGGACTCCTGGAGAACGGGGCCGGTCGAGTATACGGGGCGTCCCACAAGCAGGGCCGCCTGCTACGATCGGCCGATGGTCGACTTCAGCCTGACTGACGAAAATCGACTGGTCCAGCACAGCGCGCGAGCCTTCGTTGAGGCCGAGATTCTGCCGTTCATCCGAGAATGGGACGACAAGGGCGAGGTCCATCGCGAGCTCTTCAGCCGGATGGGCGAGCTCGGCTTCCTGGGCGCGCCCGTCCCGGAGGTCTATGGCGGCGCGGGGATGGATTACATCAGCTTCGCCCTCCTGTGCGAGGAGCTGGAGCGAGCCGATACCGCATTCCGGGTCGTCCAGAGCGTCCATGTCGGGCTCAACTCGCTGACCCTCCTCCAGTGGGCGACCGAGCAACAGCGGCAGCGTTGGCTCGTGCCGCAGGCGCGCGGTGAGAAGCTGGCGACCTTCGGGTTGACCGAGCCGGGAGTCGGTACGGATGCGGCCAACCTGGCCACGACCGCGCGCCGCGACGGCGGCGCCTACCGGCTGACCGGCCAGAAGATCTGGATCTCCCTGGCCGACGTCGCCGACCATTTCCTGGTCTTCGCCTCGGTGGATCGGACGAAGCGGCACAGGGGCGTCACCGCGTTCATGCTCGAGCGTGGGATGGCCGGCCTGACCACCGCGTCTCTCCACGGCAAGCTTGGCATTCGGGCCGGCAACACGGGATTAATCAACCTCGACAACGTGCCCGTGCCGGTCGAGAACCGGATCGGCGAGGAGGGCGAAGGCTTCCTGATCGCGATGAGCGCCATCGACCAGGGCCGCTATACCGTCGCCGCCGGCGCGGTGGGCCTCGCCCAGGCCTGCCTGGACGCCAGCGCCAGGTATGCCCACGAACGGCAGACGTTCGGGCAGGAGATCGGTCAGCACCAGCTGGTCAAGCAGATGATCGCGAAGATGGCCGCCGGCATCGAAATGGGCCGGCTCCTCGTCTGGCGCGCCGGCTGGCTCAAGAACCAGGGTCTGCGCAACACGCGCGAGACGAGCCTGGCCAAGTGGCACGCCACGGAGCATGCCGTTCAGAGCGCGCTCGACGCTATCCAGATCCATGGCGCCAACGGCTATTCGAACGAGTTTCCGGTCGAGCGCTACCTGCGCAATTCCAAGGCTGCGGTGATCTACGAGGGCACCAGCCAGCTTCACACCCTCATCCAGGCTGACTACGCCCTGGGCTATCGCAAGGACCGACCGCTCCGCTGCGAGCCCTGGCCGGCCCAGGGGTGGGAGCGGCCGATCGCGTGACCCGCGCGTGACCTTGGTGGGCCCGGGAGGCCGCTAGGTTGGCCTCGCGTCCGCGGTCGCCGTCGTCGCGGAGGCGGGCGCCTTCCTCGGCCGGTTGACGACCTTCGCGCGGGGTGCCCGCATCCGGCCGCGGGCGGTGACGATGAGCGCGACCGCGACGATGATCACCGCCCCTGCGGCCAGGGTCCGCAGGTCGATCGGTTCGCTCAGGACGACGGCCCCCAGGATGACCGCCACGACCGGGTTCACGTACGCATAGGTCGCGATGAGCGGCAGCGGCGCCACCCGCAGCAGCCAGCCATACGCGGTGAACGCGAGGAGGCTGCCGATCACGGTGAGGTAGAGCAACGCGACGAGCGACTCCGTGGAGATCGCGTCAATCCGAAAACCGCCGAGCTCACCGCTGAGGACGGACATGCCCACCAGGACGAGCCCGCCGCACACCATCTGGGTTCCGGTCGAGACAAGCGGCAATGTCGGCAGCGTCGCTCGATGCGAGGCGAAGAGCGAACCGCTCGCCCAGGCGATCGGCGACACGATGATCGCGGCCAGGCCCAGTGGTTCCAGCGCGCCCGACCCGCCGAAGGCCGATGGACCAACCAGGATCGCGACGCCCGCAAACCCCACCACGATGCCGACGACCGCCAGCCGCGGCAGCCGCTCGCCGAGGAAGACCCGACCGAGGATGGCCACCCAGACCGGCATCATCCCGATCAACAGTGCGGTGATCCCCGACGGCACGGTCTGTTCGCCGAACGCGACCATGCCCATGCCGCCGCCCAGCAGGAGCGCACCGACGATCGCGCTGTCGCGCCACTCGCGTCTCGTCGGTGGGCTGAACGAGCGACCCTGCCGGGCAACCGACCAACCCAGCAGGACGAGTCCCGCGATCAGGAACCGTGTCGCGGCCATGAAGAAGGGCGAGATCGTGTCGACGGCGACCGCGATGCCCAGGTACGTCGATCCCCACACGATATACAGGACGAGCATGCCGAGCCAGATCGATCGGCGCCGCGTTGCGGCGGGGGAGGGTGGAGTTGGCATAGTCGGATGGTCCAAGATCGTGAGTGTACGCGGCAACCGTCAAGGCGTCCAGTCAAGCGGCCCGGGTCAAGCGGCCCGGATCAGGCGGCCAGTGCGCCCGACGTCGGACGGCACTCACGGCACGGTCGGTAGCCCGCCGAGGCAGCGTTCCACAGCGAGCGGAACGGGACGCGGTGAGCGCCCGTGATCCGCTTCGCGTTGTGACAGGTGGGCAGGCACACGACGTGGGTCGTGTTCGAACCCACGAACCGGATCCCGGTCCGCGCTTCGATCTCCAGCTTATCCGGGTCCAGGCCCTCGGCCGCCAGGATCGTGCGCTTGTTGTGCGACCCGCCAAGCGAGTACTGGCCGATCGTCCCGTCCGAGCGGACCACCCGATGGCACGGCACGATCAGCGGTACCGGATTGTGGCCAAGGGCCGTGCCCACCGCTCGAACCGCCCTGGGTCGCCCGATCTCGGCCGCCACCCAGCCGTAGGGCCGTACCTCGCCGCGCGGGATCTCGAGGGCCTTGTGCCAGACATCGCGGGCGAACTCCGTGTGCCCGCGCAGATCCAGGTCGATCCGGACCCGACGGTCGCCGCCGAGCCGTCTGGCAATGGCACGCTCGAGCGTCGCCGGCAACCGATCCGCCCGGATCGTGCGCCGTCCGGTTCGAGCGGCGTGGGAGACCTCGAACGAGGCGTCATCCGGGACCGCCTCCACGGCCGACACTCCAAGCCCGTTCCAGGCCACGACCAGCGGCCCGATCGGTGAGTCGAGAGGGGCGAAGCGATCGGCCAGCCCAATCTCGACCAGGACGCCCGGCGCGAACGATGGCGGGGCGGTTGTCAGCAGGGCGGCCATGGCTTCCTCCAGGTCGCGATCGTCAGTAGTCATGCGGTCATCTCCTCGCGTTCACGCAGCTGGGTGGCTTCGAACGCCGTGCGCAGCAGGGCCAGGCCTCGATGGACCTGGGCCTTGACCGTCCCCTCTGGCCGATCGAGGGCGATAGCCAGTTCCGGATAGCTGAGTCCGTCGACGTGACGCAGGACGACGGCGCTCCGGTAGGCGGGCGGCAGGGTCAGCAGCAGGTCTGCCCAGGCATGGCCGGCAGCCCGTCGGGCAACGGTCGCCGCTGGGCCTGCCGCCTCACGGGCCGGTGGCTCCAGGGTGCCTGGCGCGGCGGCATCCAGGGACAGGGCCGGTCGCCCGGCCGCTGCCCGCCGGCCGATTCGCGTGCGGCACAGGTTGAGCACGATCGTGGCCAGCCAGGGGCGGAGCCGCAGCTCGCGAATACGCTCCGGGTCGTAACCGGCGAGTGCCCGGTAGGCGCGAACGAACGCGTCCTGGGCCGCTTCCTCGGCGTCGCGCGGGTCGCCCAGGATCCGCAGGGCGATCGAGTAGAGCCGGTCCTGGTTGGCCAGGACGACCGCCTCGAACGAGCCGTCGAGGTCCCTGGCCAGCGCGGTCGTCTGCGCCGCCGTGAGCATGCTGTCGGTGTCCATCAATCCCCAGAACCAGCGATTCGTGCGGACCGTTGCAGCGGACCCATACGGTACCCGCGCCGACGCTCGGGCGGCTTTCTGGTGGCCAGTTCGCCATGCGACAATCCGCCCACGATGCGCCTCGACGATCGATTCGATGAACTCATCGACACCCTGGCCGGGTTCCACCGGACGTGGCTGGTGTACATCGGCCTGGAACTTGGCCTGTTCAGCCATCTCCGGACGGCCGGACGACAGGGCCTGTCGGCCGCCGAGCTGGTGACCCTGAGCGGCTGCGCCCCCGGCCCGGTCGAGGCGTGGGTCTCGGCGGTCGACGCGCATGGGCTCGCGGAACTGGAGGCCGACCGGTTGGTCCTCGACGAGGACGCGGCGGTGATCCTGCTCGACGACAGCCGGCAAGAGTTCCTCGGCGGGCAGTTCGTCCACTCGGTCGTCGCGTCGCTGGACTGGGGCGGGATGCTCGACTTCTTCAGGACCGGCCGGCCCGTTGCCGAGCGCCCGGACCGCTACCGCGTTTCAATCGAACGGCTGACCGTCCAGGATGTCGCGGTCTTCTTCCAGGAGGCGTTATCGGCCCTGCCCCAACTCGTGGCGGAGCTGTCGAAGGGTGGCCGGATCATCGACATCCACTGTGGTGGCGGTCGCTGGTTGATCGCGATGGCGAGGCGCTTTCCGGCGCTCCAGCTGGTCGGCCTCGAGTTCGAACCCGACTCGGTCGACCGCGCCCGGCGCAACGTTCAGACGGCGGGACTCGCCGAGCGGATCGAGATCAGGATGGGCGATGTCACCAATCCGGGGACGGCCGGGGAATACGACTTTGCGTACTTCCAGTACGCGCTCCACCAGCTGCCCGACCCGCCGGCCGCCCTGCGCGGTGCGTGGGCCGCGATTCGCCCTGGCGGCCGCGTCCTGGTGCTCGATTGGGCCCTCCCTTCAAACCCGCAGGAGTTCCGCAGCCGGCACGGCGAGCTGATCGCCGGCGTGCAGCTCGATGAGCTCTACCAGGGCACGGCGCTGGCTTCCCGCGAACTCGTCGTTGCCTGGTTCCACGAAGCTGGCCTGCCCGCGCCTGCGGTGATTGACCTGCCGTCGGGCGCGACCGCCTTCGTGGCGGAACGCGCCTGAGGGCTCGGCCGGCGGGGCCCTATCGGCGCGCCTCTAGCTGACCGTGATCGTGCCCTTCATCGCCGGATGGATCCGGCAATGGAACGGATAGGTGCCCGCGGCGTTGAACATCAGCCCATCCGAACCGCCCTTGTCGAGGTTGGGTGTGGTGCACGATCCATCATCGAGGGTGGCGGTGTGCGGCGCCGAGTCGTTGTTGGTGAAGGTGATCGTCTGGCCGACCTTCGCCGCGACGTCCGGCGGGTTGAAGGCGAAGTCCGCGATCGCCACTGCGACCTCGCCGGCAGCGGCGCTCGGGGCGCAGGCTGCGGAACCGGCGGCTGCTGAAGCGCTTGCCTGGACCGACGGGGCCGCCGCGGGGGCTGCCGTGGCCGGGGCGGCGCTGGCCGGTGCCTGCGTCGGGGTGCTCGTTGAGCAGGCGGCCAGGAGCAGGACGGCAGTCGCCGCGAGTGTGGCCATGGGTCGGTGACGCATCTGGTTCTCCTTCGGGCTGATGGTCTCAGCCCGTCCTACGCCTCGGCGGTCCGTTTGGTTTCGGATGGCCGTTATCGTGTCATGCGATGAGCGCGTCGCCCGCCCCCGGCCAGGCGTCCGGCCGAGAGATCGATCCGTCCACGATGCGTCGCCTGTTGCTGCACGAAGCCCAGGTGCACGCCATGCCGGGCCGGGAGCTGCGCGATCTGGGCGATGCGATCCTGCTCCACGATCCAACCGATGTCGAGCCCTTCTGGAACCGCCTTGCCGCCGTCCGCTGGCCGGCCGAACCGGATGCCTTCGACCGGCGCCTGACCGAGATCCTGGTGCTGTTCGCGAGCCTGGCGCGCCAAGCCCACATCTGGCCGTCGCCGGTCCACGATACGCCGCCCGACCTGATCGCGCGGTTGCTCTCGAATGGGTTCCGGGACATGGGCGCGGGCATGGTCATGGCCCTCGCCGATCCATCCGCAGTGACCTCAACCCGGACGCCGCCGACCGGCTTGAGTGTCACACTCGAGCGCACGACCGACCTGAGCGGACCGGCCGCCGAGGTCATGGTACGGGCCATCGTGGAGGTGCTCAGCGACGCATTCGAGGTTGGACCCGATCGCGGCCTGGGCGTTGAGGCCGAGACGCTGGCCTCGCTTGGGCACCGCTGGTTCACCCACTACCTGGTTCGCCTGGATGGGCGTCCGGCGGCGGTCGCGCGGCGGGCGACGTTTGACGGCCTGAGCTACCTGTCTTCCATCGGGACGGCCGGCTGGGCGCGCGGCCGCGGCTTCGGTAGAATGGTCACCGAGGCCGCGGTCCGCGACGCCCTCGCTGCTGGCAGCGAATTGACCTACCTCGGGGTCTTTGCCGACAACGACGCCGCCATCGGTCTCTACCGCGGAACCGGGTTCGAACGGGTGGGTGAGGCCGGCCCCGACCTCCTCCTGGTTTGACCGGCAGGGAGCAGCTCGATCGGGTCCACGCGGCGTTGGCCGCGGTCGCGGCCGCCTCCGTCGCCCGGCTTGTACGCGCGCGCCCGCTCGCGCTGGGGTGGGCGCCCGTCGGGGTGGATCGGGCCGCGGCCCGCCTGGCTGGGGAGCTGGTC
>JBKKDW010000169.1:0-12601 GCA_046708025.1 Candidatus Limnocylindrales bacterium | reverse complement strand
CCCTGATCTCGAACGGAACCATCGTCACGGCTGACGGTTCCTACCCTGCCGACGTCCTGGTCGACGGTGAGCGGATCGCGCAGATCGGCACGGACCTCGCGGCCTCGGCGAACGCGGACGAGACGATCGACGCCGCGGGCAAGTACGTGATCCCGGGCGGCATCGACGTCCATACCCACATGGAGCTGCCCTTCGGCGGGACCTTCGCCAAGGACACGTTCGAGACGGGCACGCGGGCGGCGGCCTTCGGGGGCACGACCACGATCGTCGACTTCGCCGTCCAGTCACGCGGGGCATCGCTCCGGGCGGGCCTGGATGCCTGGCATGCCAAGGCCGAGGGCAACGCGGGCGCCTACTACGGCTTCAACTTTATAATCAGCGACGTCAACGCCGCGACCCTGGCCGAGATGGACACCCTGGTGGCCGAGGGCGTGCCGGACTTCAAGCTGTTCACCGCCTACCCGGGCGTGTTCTACAGCGACGACGGAGCAATCTTCCGGGCGATGCAGCAGACTGCCCGGAACGGCGGGCTGATCATGATGCACGCCGAGAACGGCATGGCCATTGACGTCGTGGCCGCCCAGACCGTGGCCGCCGGCACGACCGACCCGATCGGCCATGGCCTGGCCCGCAAGGCCATCTTCGAGGGCGAGGCGACCAATCGAGTCATCCGGCTGGCCGAGGCGGCCGGCGCGCCGGTCTACATTGTCCACCTGTCGGCACGCGAGGCCCTGGTCGAGGTACGCGCGGCGCGCGATCGTGGTACGCGCGTCTTTGCGGAGACCTGCCCGCAATACCTCTTTCTGTCGCTCGACGATCTCGGGCACGGCTTCGAGGGTGCCAAGTTCATCTGCTCACCGCCTCTCCGGCCAAAGGACCACTGGGACGACCTGTGGAGCGGGCTGATCAAGGATGACCTGCAACTGGTGGCCACGGACCACTGCCCGTTCGACTTCCACGGCCAGAAGGAGCTCGGCCGGGGCGACTTCCGGAAGGTCCCCAATGGCCTGCCGGGCGTGGAGGATCGGGTCGACCTGCTCCACGACGGAGGTGTGCTCGCCGGGCGAATCTCGAGGGAGCGCTGGGTGGAGATCATCTCGACCGCGCCGGCCAAGCTGTTCGGGATGTACCCGCGCAAGGGTGCGGTCGCGGTGGGTTCGGACGCCGACCTCGTGATCTACGACCCCAATCGCGAGCGGACGATCTCGGCCGCCAGCCATCACATGGACGTCGACTACTCGTGCTACGAGGGTCGGACCGTCAGGGGGGCCAGCGACGTGGTCCTGTCGCGCGGCTCGATGATCGTCCGCAACGGGGAGTTCACCGGTCGGAAAGGCCACGGCCGGTTCATCAAGCGCGGCCCGGCCGAGCATGCCCGACTCCACTGATCCCGGGTCGCCCCGGATACGGACGCTCCGGGTGCCGTCGGATCTGGCCCGTCTCGCCGCCGTGCGGGAGCTCGTGCGCGCCGTGGCCGGCGAGGCCGGGGCCAGCGAAGCCTGCACCGCGGATCTCGTCCAGGCGGTCGATGAGGCGGCCACGAACTCGATCATCCACGGTCATGCCGGCGAGCCCGGCTGGGTCGAGGTCCGCGTCGCCAGGGACGGCGACCAGTTCGTGGCCACGATCGAGGACGATGCGCCGCCGTTCGATCCGACCACGGTTCCGGCGCCCGATCTGTCCATCCATCCGGGTGAGCGGCGGCCGGGTGGGATGGGCGTGATGCTGGCCAGGCTGTGCGTCGACGAGATGACCTACCGGCCGCGCCCCGGAGGAGGCAACATACTGACCCTGCGGCGCGTGTTCGAGCGGAACGGCAAGGAGGCTCGCTAGATGGAGATGGAGACCACCGTCGAACAGGCGGTGGGACGAGTTCCGATCACGATCGTCGCCCTTGACGGCGAGCTCGACGCGTCCAACTTCAATGGCTTGATCGAGACTGCCCGGCAACTCCATGACTCGGGCACCCGTCACCTGCTGCTCGATCTCACCGATCTGCGATTCATGGCCAGTTCGGGCCTGGTCGCCCTCCATTCGATCCTTCGCTTGATGCACGGCGAGCCGCCGCCCGATCCCGAGGCGGGCTGGGGCGCCCTCCACTCGCTCGGCCTGGATGTGTCCAGCGGGGAGCCCCAGACCGAGGTCCAGCTGTGCGGAGCCCAGGCACCCGTTGAGCGCGTGCTCATCCGGACCGGCCTGACCCGCCTCTTCGTGATCCACCCGGACCGGACCAGCGCCATCGCCGCGTTCTGACCGGCATCGCGATGCCCGACCGCCCATCGCCTGGTGGCCCCGGTGTCGACGCGATCCTGGCGCCGTTTCGCGCCGTCGGCCCATCGCTTTCGATGGTCATCCTCGACGCGTCGGGCGCGCGGATCGCGGGCACGTCGTCGGAAGACCCGATGCCGGACAACATTGCCCGGGCCATCGCGGCGGGTCCGCTCGCCGGCGGCCGGGTGGTTGCCTGGGGATTGTCGGTCGAGGCACCGCTGGCCGTGGCCATCGTCGAGTCGCTGGCGATCGCCCTTGGGATCGCGCACACGGTCGGTGGCGCCGGGATCGCGGACGTCGCCGCGACTCGCCGGATCGAGCAGGAACTAGCCCACGGTCGGCAGCTCCAGCGTGGGTTCGTGTCGCTCGTGGCGCCCGACGTCCCCGGCTACGAGCTGGCCAGCCACTACGAGGCGGCGCGCGAGGTGGGTGGCGATTTCTTCGACCTGTTCCGGATGCGACGACGTGGGCGACCCTTGAGCATCGTGATTGCCGACGTCACCGGCAAGGGAATCGCGGCCGCGCTCCTGATGGCCTTCTCCCGGCCCCTGTTGCACGCCGCAATCGACAACACGAAGGGGCCCGCCGAGGCGCTCGAGAGGACCAACCGAATCCTCGTCCAGGAGCGTCGCTCATCCCTGTTCATCACCGCGTTGTGCGCCAGGCTCGATGTCCGAAGCGGGCAACTGCGGATCGCCAACGCCGGCCACGAGTCACCGCTGCTGGTCCGGCAGGACGGCTCACCGATCGCATCGATTGAAGGATCCGGGCCACTGCTCGGCGCCTTCCCTGCCCTGAACCTGTCCGAAACGGTGACCGAGCTCGACCCCGGCGACATCGTGGTGCTCTACACGGACGGCGTTACCGACGCCCAGGCGGCGTCCGGGGATCGTTTCGGGGA
Organism: Candidatus Limnocylindrales bacterium; assembly: GCA_046708025.1. Taxonomy (GTDB): domain Bacteria; phylum Chloroflexota; class Limnocylindria; order Limnocylindrales; family CSP1-4; genus SPCO01. The sequence continues at coordinate 9,429 of JBKKDW010000169.1, read as the reverse complement.
CCGTCGCCTGTTCGAGGCGATCGAAGCGGCGCGGGGCGGATCGGCGCCCGACGTGGTCGAGGCGATCAGGCTGGCGGTAGAACGCTTTCAGGCCGGCATGGCTCCGGCCGACGATGTGACCGTCGTGGCGATCGGCCGGGCTAGACGGTCTCGGACGGTCGGCGCTGGAAGATTCGAAGGGCGGCCAGGACCAGGGCCTCGATCAGGGTCCAGGCAATGAGCGCGACAACCGCGGCGATGTCGAACTTCGAACCCTGATCGGCGGTCACGCGGTCGATCGCGAACATGCCCCGGAACGGTTCGACGAAGGGGTCGGTCAGGTTGAGGATCAGAGCCACTACGTCGTTGCCGGTATTGGCGACCAGCAGCAGCAGGATGATCCGCAGAATCAGCGCCGCCTGGAGAACGCCGAACGCGAGGGTGACGATCCGGGCGGTCGTGGCCGCGCCGCTCGGGCCGGCCGGCTGGGAGACCCGCTCAGTCGTTCGGATGGCGGAACTCGTGGTCGGCGGCGCCACGCCGGCATCGACGGATGGAGCGGGACCCGGTCCCGGGTCGGCGCTCTGTGTTTCGCGCGTCGTGGTGCGCTCGTAATCGGTCATGGCACGCCTCCTGCGAGCAGATGCTCGCCACAGCGTGGCCGTCGTGAGCGATCGGGCCGCCTATCGGGAGGTCGTCAAGGCTTGCAACGACGTGACACCTTCCCAGGCTCGCGTGAGTCGGGAGCCTGGCGTCAGCGCGTCCGCGGGAACCCGAGATCGATCTTGCTCGTGCCCGGATCGGGCCAGCGCGAGGTCACGATCTTGGCCCGGGTGTAGAACTGGATGCCCTCCGGGCCGTACATGTGCAGGTCCCCGAAGAGCGAGTTCTTCCAGCCGCCAAAACTGTAGTAGGCGACCGGCACCGGGATCGGCACGTTGATTCCGACCATCCCGGCGTTCACTTCGAACTGGAACTGGCGGGCGGCGCCGCCATCGCGAGTGAAGATGGCCGTGCCGTTGCCGTACGGATTGTCATTGACCAGCGCGACCGCCTCGTCGTAGGTCTCGACCCGCACCACGGTCAGGACCGGGCCGAAGATCTCGTCGCGGTAGGCATCCATGGCCGGCGTCACCCGGTCGATCAGCGAAACGCCCAGGAAGAAGCCATCCGATTCCTTGTACAGCGGATGCTCGCGGCCGTCGGCCACGACCGTCGCGCCCTGGGCGGGGCCGCTGTCGAGGTACGAGGCGACCTTGTCGCGGTGCTGGCGGGTGACCAGCGGGCCCATCTCTGCGGTCGGGTCGCTGCCCGGGCCCACCTTGACCCTGGGCAGCCGAACCTTGATCGCCTCGACCAGCGGGTCGGCGGCGGAGCCGACCGCCACGACCGTGGCGATGGCCATGCAGCGCTCGCCGGCCGAGCCGTAACCGGCCGAGATCGCCGCGTCGGCGGCCATCTCGATGTCCGCGTCGGGCAGCACGATCATGTGGTTCTTGGCGCCGCCCAGAGCCTGGACCCGCTTGCCGGCCTTGGTCCCGGTTTCGTAGATATAGCGCGCGATCGGCGTCGAGCCGACGAAGCTGACGGCGACGATGTCGGGATGGGCCAGGATTGCATCGACCGCGACCTTATCGCCGTGGACGACGCCGAAAACGCCGTCCGGGACGCCCGCCTCGGACAGCAGCTGGGCCATGAAGTTGGCCGCCGACGGATCCTTCTCGGACGGCTTGAGGATGAACGTGTTGCCGGTGGCGATGGCCGTGGCGAACATCCACATCGGGACCATGGCCGGGAAGTTGAACGGGGTGATCCCGGCCACGACCCCCAACGGCTGGCGAATCTGGTAGACATCGACACCCGTCGAGGCCTGCTCGGTGAAACCGCCCTTGAGCAGGTTCGGGATCGAGCAGGCGAACTCGAGGTTCTCCAGGCCACGGGCGATCTCGCCCAGCGCGTCGGACGGGACCTTGCCGTGCTCCGCAGTGAGATGCGCGGCGAGCTCGTGGCGATGAGTTTCGACCAGGTTGCGGATCTTGAACATGATGTCCGTCCGCTTCGACAGCGACGTTGCCCGCCAGGCCGGGAAGGCGGCCTTTGCCGCCGCGACGGCCGCCGCCACCTCGTCGACCGAGGCGAAGTCCACCCGCCTGGCGACCTGGCCGGTAGCCGGGTTGTAGACCGGGCCCTCGCGACCGGACGTGCCCGGGACGACCCGCCCGCCGATCCAGTGGCTGACTCGTTCCGTAATCGGGGCGTCGGAGCGGGCGACCGCGGGTTCTGCGACCTGTGTCATTGGACGTCCTCTCGGGTTCGCGACCGCCGATCGGGCGGCCCCGTTTCAGGTGATGTAGGTGAACGATACTCCGCCGGCGTCCGCCCCCTCAGAACCGTGGCCGCGCCTCGGGGTCGGCCCAGGCGACCTCGCCATCCGTCTTCTCGCGATCGAGTGAGCCGGCCCGCCATCTGACGACGAGGAACGCGACGAGGCAGCCGAGCGCGAGCGCAGCGGCAATGAGGCCGCCGACGCTCAGCCCGCCCGCCACGGCCGGATCACGCCAGGTCAGCGAGACCGCGGCGCGCGCCAATGACCACGCACCGAGCGCGACCAGGAAGAGCCGGCCGTCGCGCGCCTGGAATGCCTCGGCCGCGAGGGCCAGGGTCAGGAGGGCCAGGATCACCAGCAGCGCGACGCCCTCGTACACCTGCGACGGGTGGGAGGGCAGCTCGGGCGCCAGCGAGCCCCACGGTCCAGCGCCGATGTACGCCGTCGCCCAGGCGAGATCGCTCGGCTGACCCTGGCCCGAGCCAGCTAGCACCATCGCCAGTTTGCCCGCTCCGAGCACGAACAGCAGTGGCAGGGCGACGGCACGGAGCCACCGCCCGATCGGCGCGCCCAGGAGCGCGGCAACGTACGTTCCGGAGAGCACGCCGCCCACCACCGCGAGGGCGAGCTCGAGCGACCCCTGGCCAGGATCGGCGATCGCGCCGGTGTTGGCCGCGTAGTAGTCGAGATGCAACAGGACGTAGCCGAGCCGCCCGCCGATGACGGCACCCGGGACGGCGGCCACGGCGATGAACAGCAGGTCGTCCGGACGCAACCCTTCGCGGCGGGCGATGAGCCCGGCGACGACCAGGCTCGCGGCGATGATCGCGACAAGCGCGACCGACTGCCAGCGCACGACGATCCCGTCGCCCAGGCGGAGCATGGGGTCGAACTCGAACGCGATGATGGCGACTGGCACAGGGCTGGAGTGTATCGAAGCGGCGGCTCGCCGCGTTCAGGTCAACGCCGGTCAGGCCAGTTTCGCGACCAGCTCGCGGACCGCGTCGGCTGACCGGTCGAACGCGGCCTGTTCGGGGGCGGTCAGCTCGATCTCGAAGATGCGCTCCATGCCGCCGGCGCCGAGGACCACGGGCACCCCGACGAACAGGCCATCGGTCTTGAACTCTCCCTTGAGGAGCACCGCGCATGGCAGCACACGCTTGCGGTCGAGCAGGATCGACTCGACCATCTCGAAGGTGGACGCGGCCGGAGCGTAGAACGCCGAGCCGGTCTTGAGCAGGGCGACGACCTCCGCGCCCCCACTTGCCGTCCGCTCTTCGAGCGCCCTGACCCGGTCGACCGGCAGCAATTCCGTGATCGGAACGCCGGCGACAGTCGAATAGCGCGAGAGCGGGACCATCGTGTCGCCGTGGCCACCCAGGACGAAGGCGTGGGTGTCCTCGACACTGACGCCGAGCTCCTGGGCAATGAACGTGCGAAATCGGGCCGAATCCAGGACGCCGGCCATGCCCAGCACCCGCTCGCGCGGGAAGCCCGACGCTTGCAGCGCAACGTGGCACATCGCATCGAGCGGGTTGGTCACGACGATCAGGATCGCGTCAGGTGAGTACCCGGCGGCCTGCTTCACGACCGCCCGGACGATCCCGGCGTTCTTCGCCAGGAGGTCGTCACGACTCATGCCGGGCTGCCGCGCCAGGCCGGACGTGACGACCACGATGTCGCTTCCGGCCGTGTCGGTGTACTCGTTGGTACCGGTGATCCGGGCGTCGTGACCGACGACCGGGGCGGCCTCGGCCAGGTCAAGCCCCTTGCCCTGGGGCAAACCCTCGACGATATCGATCAGGACGACGTCGGCCAGGCCGGCCTCGGCGATTCGCTGCGCGGTCGTGGCGCCGACGTTGCCGGCGCCGATGACGGTGACCTTGTGGCGGGCCATGACGGCAGTTCCTTTCGGTCTTGATACGCCCGGATCCTGCGCGCTAGTAGGTCTCGATCCGAACGGGGGTGAGCGCAAAGTCGCGAACGTTACGGGTCAGGACGGCGGCGTCAATGGCAATGGCAGCGGCCGCAATCAGGGCGTCCGGAAGGCTGAGGTGGCGGCCGATCGCCCGCGCCTCTGCGCGCCAGCGCCCGGCGATCATGGCGTGTTGCGGGGCAGATTGGATGAACTCGACCGGCTCGAGAAACGCGTCGAGGTAGCCTTCCTCGTGCGAATACAGTCCGGCGCGCACCTCGCACACAACGATCTCGTTGACGATCGGCTCATCGCCCTCTGCGAACACCGCGTGCCAGCGTCGTCGCGCCTCGGGGATGCCCTGGAGGTAGTCGATGATGAACGCCGAGTCAGCGATCAGCCGCATACGGATCGCTAAGCTTCGGGATCGGATCCGGTCCTGGATCGGTCTCCTCGGCGCGCATCATCCGCACCCACTCGACGACCTTCTCGGACGTGGCCCAGTGCGGGTGATCCTCCGCCGAGAGGATGCCGAAGCTCGCCTCCCAGGCGTGCCGCAGCTTTTCTCGACGAATCCTGTAGCGGACGGCATCGGCGACGAAGCGACTTCGGTTGCGAGGACCCGCCACCTGGTCGAGCTCCGCGACCAGGTCAGCCGGAAGGAGAAGATTCGTGCGCACGTTCATGCGCACACCATTGCGCACGGCCGGCAGGCTGTCAAGACCAAAGACGCTTCGCCGCTCGCCGCTATTCGGCTCGCGGCCCAGCAGCCCGGATCGCCTCGCTGACGCCGTCGGCGAACGAGGCGAAGTTTTCGGCGAACATGCCCGCGAGCGTCGCGGCGGTTCGGTCGTAGGCGGCCGGATCGGCCCACGTTGCTCGCGGGTCCTGGACATGATCCGGCACGTTCGGGCAGCTCGTCGGAACCTCGACCCGAAATACCGGGTCGGTGCGGGTCGGCACCCTGGCCAATGTGCCATCGAGCGCAGCCCTGACCATCGAGCGAGTGTGGCCGATGTTCATCCGCTCGCCGGTCCCATATGGCCCGCCCGTCCAGCCCGTGTTGACCAGCCAGACCGGCACGTCGTCGCGCGAGAGCCGATCGACCAGCATCTCCGCGTAGACACCCGGGTGGCGGGGCATGAACGGGGCCCCGAAGCAGGCCGAGAAGGTCGCCTTTGGTGCCTTCACCCCAACCTCGGTGCCGGCCAGCTTGGCGGTATAGCCGCTGATGAAGTGGTAGGCGGCCTGCTCGCGGGTCAGCCGCGAGATGGGTGGCAGGACCCCGAAGGCGTCGGCGGTCAGGAAGATGACTGCGCGCGGCGTGCCGGCGATGCCGGTCGCGTCGGCGTTGCCGATAAATTCGAGCGGATAGGCTCCCCGCGTGTTCTCCGTGAAGCGTTCCGAGTCCAGGTTGAGCTCGCGCGTCACTGGATCGAGGTCGACGTTCTCGAGGATCGTCCCGAACCGTCGGGTCGTCTGGAAAATGTCCGGCTCGTACATCGGCGACAGGCGGATCGTCTTGGCGTAGCAGCCGCCCTCGAAGTTGAAGGTGATGCCGTCGCCCCAGCCGTGCTCGTCGTCACCGACCAGACTGCGCAGCGGATCGGCCGACAGGGTCGTCTTGCCGGTCCCCGACAGGCCGAAGAAAACCGCGGCATCCCCGTCCGCCCCGACGTTGATCGCCGAGTGCATCGGCAGGATGCCCTCGTCGGGCATCAGGTAGTTCATGACTGTGAAAGCCGACTTCTTGATCTCGCCGGCATATTCGGTGCCGGCAATGATCACCTCCATCCGGCCGAGGTGAACCAGGATCGCGGTGCCGGTGCGGGTTCCCTCGGTCGCAGGGTCGGCCTGAAACGAGGGGACGCAGATGATCGTGAAGTTCGGAGCGAAGTCGGCCAGCTGTTGACGGGTTGGTCGCCGGAACAGGTTGCGCGCGAAGATGCTGGCCCAGGCCGTTTCGGTGTAGACGCGGAGCGAGCGGCGGTGGGCGGGCGCCGCGCCGATGAAGCAATCCTGGCTGTACAGGTCACGGTTCGCGGCGTGCTCGATCAGACGCAGGCGAAGCCGCTCGTAGTGCTCCTCAGTGATCGGCCGGTTAACCGTACCCCACCAGATCTTCGCCTCCGAGCGCGGTTCGCGGACAAGGAACTTGTCGTCCGGCGAGCGGCCGGTATGTTTGCCGGTTTGAACGACAAGAGGGCCGTCCGCCGCGACCAGGCCCTCGCCATGGCGGATGGCATCCTCGTACAGCTCCGCCGTCGGGAGGTTGGCGCGCACGCTGCGCCCAGGCAAGGGACGAGTGCGGGACGGACTCGTGGTGGCCATCGGAATGGACTCCTCGGGCGCAGGCGATCACGCTGGATCGACCGGCCGCGCGTGACGCGGGTCCTGATGGCCCGCAGGAGTCGGCTTCCGCAGTCGCGTTGCCGGAGATGCTATCACGTTGCGATACGGTCGCTGTTCGGTTGCGGATCGGTATCCGTTGCGTCCGTGCGACGGGGTCGTCGGCTGGATTTGCGCAACTGCACGATGACGGCTCGGTCGGCATGTACGGAGGCTATGATCGGCGACGTTGGTCGCTGTTGTCGTGCCGGTGCCAGTGGAGTGAGGTCACAACGATGCGTGATGGGATCCGGGGTTTCGCGGCGCTTGGCCTGGGAGCCTTCATCGTCATCGGGTGCGGGGGCGGCGGCTCGACGGGTGCGCCGGCGGCGGCTACCGCGGCCGTAGCGTCGGACGGAGGTGCCGGCGGTGGTGCCGCCACCGCCCCGCCCAGCGCCGAGCCAAGTGCCGGTCCGGCCTCCCAGGCGCCGGCCGGCGGTGGCGGAACCGCCGCGGGTGTCTGCGAACTCGTAACAGGTGAAGAGCTCGCCGGGATCTTCGGCGTTCCGTCGGTCAAGATGACCGTTCTACCGGGGCCACCTGACAACTGCATCGTCGAGGATCAGGGCGGTGATCCGTTGACGGCGTGGTCCCTGACGACGGCGCAAGCCAGTGCCGTGTATGGCGCCTTTGCGAGCGACCCCGCATCCATCGAGGTGCCCGGGATCGGCGACAAGGCCGCCATCGTCCAGAACACCGGACTCCTCGTGCTCAAGGGTGGCTCCCTGGTCGTGATCATCATCTCGGGCGGCGCCGACATGTCCGAAGACGAGGCGACCGAAGCCTCCAAGCAGATCGGCAGGCTCGCCGCGGGTCGGTTGTAACCGCGTCCGTCGGGCCACGGGGCATGGCGCGTTGACAGCCCGCCATCGCGACCGGTACGATCCGGCCACAACCGAAGAGTTCTTATCAAGAGTGGCAGAGGGACCGGCCCGTTGAAGCCACGACAACCTACCGGCGTGGAGCCGGCAAGGTGCCAAGTCCGGGCAGGTCTTCCTGCACGATAAGGGAACTCCCTTCGGAGACCCCCTTCCCGTCCAAGGCGATTGCCTGTCCCTCCGGTCCCTGAGGCACTCTCAAGCCGCCCGGAGACGACCATGGCAATCGAAACCCCGCCTGTCCCCATAGCGTCGACCCGCATCGTTGGCCTGCGCTGTCGAAGCTGCCGGCGCACCGAGCCGATCGGGCTTTCGTATGTCTGTCCGGCCTGTTTCGGGCCGCTCGAGGTGGAGTACGACTACCGCCTCGCCGGGCAGACCCTGACCCGGGCTGCGATCGCCTCGCGGGCGCCGGGGATCTGGCGCTACGCCGAGCTGCTCCCCGTGGATGCGCCACCGACTCGTGGCCTGCCGGTCGGCTCAACGCCGCTCCTGGCGGCCGACCGCCTGGCGCCCACCCTGGGCCTCGACCGGCTCTGGATCAAGGACGACACGCGCAATCCGTCGCTCAGCTTCAAGGACCGGGCCGTCGCGGTAGCCGCAGCGCGCGCTGTGGAGTTCGGCGTGGAGGCGTTGGCCTGTGCCTCGACCGGCAACCTGGCCGGCGCGACCGCCGCTGCGGCCGCCGCACTGGGCCTGCCCGCCTATGTCTTCATCCCGGCCGATCTCGAGCCGGCCAAGGTGGACCACGCCCTGGCCTACGGCGCGACGGTCGTTCCGATCGAGGGAACCTACGACGACGTCAATCGCCTCTGCCTGGAGGTCGCCGATGAGACCGGCTGGGGCTTCGTCAACATCAACCTGCGCCCGTTCTACGCCGAGGGATCCAAGACCCTCGCATTCGAGATTGCCGAATCACTGGGCTGGCGGTCGCCCGATGTCATCGTGGCGCCGGTCGCGTCGGGGGCCATGTTCACCCGGGTGGCTCGAGGGTTCGAGGAGCTGGCCGAGCTGGGTCTGATCGAGCGCCGGCCGATTCGCTTCGTCGGCGGCCAGGCCGCCGGCTGCGCCCCGGTCGCGACCGCCTGGGCGGCCGGCACGGAGTTGATCGAACCCGTCCGCTCGCCGGACACGATCGTCCGTTCGCTGGCGATCGGCAACCCGGCCGACGGGCGCTATGCGGTGGAGCTGGCCAATGAATCCGGCGGCTCGATCGAAGCGATCGAGGACATCGTCACGGCGGCCTCGATTCGGAACGTCGCTCGCCTCGAGGGGATCTACCCGGAAACGGCCGGCGGCGTGACCCTGGCCGCGGCCGCCGCCGCGCGCCGGCGGGGCGTGATCAAGGCTGGCGACGAGGTCGTCGCGCTGCTCACTGGCAACGGCCTCAAGACTCCCGACGCGCGAACGCTGGGTCTGGGCGACGGCGTGGCGCAACCCGGGCAGCCGGGATTGGCCCCGGCCATCCGCCCCAGCCTCGGCGCCTTCGAGCGCTGGCTGGACGGCGCGGCATGAGCACGGTCCGGATTCCGCCCACGCTGCGGACATCGACCGGCGGCGCCAAGCAAGTCCAGGTCGCCGGCTCGACCGTCCGCGAGGTGGTGACCGGCCTGGTGGCCGCCTATCCGGCCCTCGGTGCCCAGCTCCTGGCCGACAACGGCGACCTCAACCGCTTCGTCAATGCGTTCCTGAACGACACCGATGTGCGCCACCTCTCGGCGCTCGATACACCCGTCACCGAACACGACATCCTGGTCCTGCTGCCGGCGATGGCCGGCGGCTGACCGCGCCGGCGGCCGACGCGACCGGCACGCCGGAACGAGTCAGGCCTCGTCGAGCGCCCGCGCGAGGTCCGCGATCAGGTCGTCGACACCCTCGATTCCGACCGACAGACGGACCAGCGCCGGATCCACCTCGAGCGGCGAGCCGGCGACGGACATGTG
>JBKKDW010000168.1:0-5586 GCA_046708025.1 Candidatus Limnocylindrales bacterium | reverse complement strand
GCACCCAGAATGCGACCGCCGTGATGATCGTCCCGATGATGAAGCTCTTCACCGAGTTGCCTCCGCTAGGAAGGATGGCCCGGGCGGCGCGCGCCGGCGGGATACTGCGAGGGTACCTTGCCCGTCGACCTCCACGTTCGCGGAGCGAGGCTCACCGGGCAGGACGCGCCAGGTTCGCCTCCAGCCCGGCCTTGACCGCCGGCCACTCTCCGGCGATGACGCTGAAGCAGGCGGAGTGGCGGATCGAGCCGTCGGGCATGATCATGTGGTTTCGAAAGACGCCCTCGAACGTCGCCCCGATCCCGGCCAGCGCCGTCCGCGATCGCTCGTTGCCGGCATGGGTCTTGAACTCGACCCGGTTGGCGCCCAGGGTCTCGAACGCATGGGCCAGCTGGAGCAGCTTCGCCTCCCGGTTGGCGCCGGTTCGCTGAAACTGCGTCCCCAGCCACGTCCAGCCGATCTCGAGGCGGCGATGTTCGGGCACGATCGACATGAAGCGACTGCTTCCGACGGCGCGACCGGAGGCGAGATCGATGGTGGCGAACGGCCGTTCCGTCCCGGCCTCGGCGTTGGCCACGGCGGTGTCCGCCCAGCGCCGCAGACCCGCCTCGTCCTGCGGGCCCATGATCGACCACTGCCAGACCGACAGGTCCAGGCCAACCTCCGCGAGATCGCCGAGATGCTCCGGGCGAAGCGGCTCCAGGCGCACGCGCGACCCCTCGAGGACGACCGGCTCAACCCAGCCCTGCATCGGCATCTGCACATGGTAGCCGGCTAGACTTGCCATCTATGACTGAGTTCCAGCAGCGCATCGACGCCTTCCTGGCCGAGTTCTTCGGCCTCAACCCGACCTGGGCGACGGCCGTCGGCGCTCATGCCCACGACGATCGCTGGCTGGACCTGACCGAGACCGGTCGGACCGAACGACTGGCCTTCGTCGACCGATGGTTGGCCGAATGGAAGGCGATGACCGGGCTCTCGCCGGTCGAGGCGATCGACCGCGACCTGCTGCTTGGCGAACTCGAGGCCGCGCATTTCGCCGAGACCGTGCTGCGCGAGGAGCGCTGGAATCCACTCGACTGGATCTACCTGCTGGGCGACGGCCTGTTCACCCTGCTCGCCCGCGAGTTCGCGCCGCTCGAGGTGCGGCTGGCGTCGGTGGCGGGAAGGCTGGAAGGGCTGCCAGCCGTCGTGGATGCCGCGAAAGGGAGCCTGGTCGGGCACGACGGACGGCCAGTTGGCCGGTTCCAGACCGAGACGGCCCTGAAGCAGCTGCCCGGCGTCGACGAGCTGATCGGCGATGCGCTCGCCGCGGCCGAGGCGGCCGCCGAACATCCGGCGGTGGCCACCTTGACGCCTCGGCTGCGGGCCGCCGCCGAGACGGCCCGGCGCGCCATGGCGGCCCTGGAGGCGCACCTGCGGGAAGTCGTGCTGCCCGCGAGTGATGGCGAAGGGCGCCTCGGCCCCGAGCTCTTCGCCGCCAAGATGCGGCACACGATGCGTTCCGAGGCGCTCACCCCGGAACGGATCCTGGCCGGGGCTGAGCACGACTACGAGGCCGTTCGGGCGGAACTGGTCCGGCTCGCCCGCGAGCTGTGGCCGACCTGGTGCGCCTCTCGCCCCCCGCCTGAGGACGAGGGAGCGCTGGTCCGCGGCGTTCTTGACGCGATCGCGCGCGAACACCCGAAGGCGGACGAGCTGCTCGAGTTCTGCCGCGCCGAGAACGCCCGGATCGAAGCGTTCTGCGCCGAGCACGATCTGATCGGCCTGGCCGACGAGCCCCTCGAGGTCCGCTGGACGCCGGTCTTCCTGCGTGCCTTCGGTGGCGCGATGCTCCACTCGCCCGGACCGCTGGACAAGGGCCAGACGGCATTCTTCTCGATCACGCCGATGCCCGATGAGTGGGACGCTGAGCAGCGCGAATCGAACCTGCGCGAGGACAACAACCGGATGCTCCGGCTGCTGACGATTCACGAGGCGGTACCCGGCCACTACCTCCAGGGCGTCTATGCCAACGGCTGCCCTTCGATTGTGCGGTCCATCTTCCGTAGCGGCCTGTTCGCCGAGGGCTGGGCGGTCTACGTGACGCAAGTGATGATGGATGTTGGGTATGGGGCGGGCGACCCGGCGCTCATGCTGACCCATTGGAAGTTCTACCTGCGCGCCGCGATCAACGCGATCATTGACGCCCGAATCCACACCCAGGCGATGACGGAGGAGGAAGCCGTTGCGCTGATGGTCGATGGCGGCTTCCAGGAGGAGGCCGAGGCGCGCGCCAAATTCGACCGGGCGCGCCTGTCATCCACCCAGCTGTCAACGTACTTCACCGGCTCGATGGAGATGTGGGAGATCGAGCGCGAGGTCCGCCGGCGGGCGGCGATCGCGGCCCGGGATCCGCGCGGCGCCGACGCGGTGCCGGAACCGAGGGTCGTGGGCGGGTTCGGAGAGACGCCTGGTTTCGTCTACCGCCAGCATCTCGAGACGGTCATCGGCCACGGGACACCGCCGACGGTCCTGCTCCGACGCATCCTGCTCGGATGAGCGTCGAGCGTGACGTCCTGGATCGCCTCGAGCGAGCGGGCGTCGAGTACTACGTGACCGGGTCGTGGGCGCTTTCGGTCCACGCGGAACCGCGCATGACCCGCGACCTCGATCTCGTGCTCGATCTTGACCCGGCCGACTATGAGCGGCGCATTCGCCCAGCCTTCGACGACGTCTATCTGGTCAACGACCTCATCGACCTGGGGGCTCGCGCGATCGGGGGACTCGTCCATCGAACCGAGATTGTCCGCGTGGACCTCATGATCGGCCGTCGCGACGCCTGGGCGAAGATGGCATTCGAACGATGTCGAGTCGTGGACCACCCTGGCCTTGGGCGAGCCGCGGTGATCTCGGCCGAGGATCTCATCCTGGCGAAGCTGGAGTGGTCGGACGGCGGGCGCTCCGAGCTGCAGTTGCGCGACTGCCGATCGGTCATCCGGATCGCACCGGATCTCGATTGGGGTTACCTCGAACGCTATGCTGCGATCCTCGGTGTTGTCCCCTTGCTGGAGTCCGTCCGTGGCGGCTGACCTGGCTCAGCGCCAGATCGACGAACGAGTTCGAGCGACGCGGCCAGCCGAGCGGATGCGGCTGCACCTCGAGATGTACCGGCTGGCATTTGCCCAGGTCTGGGCCGCCGCTGATCGCGCCGGGCCGATGACGGAGCTGGAACGGGCGCGATTCCTGCTCCGGCGGCTCTACCCGGACCTCGAGGGACCGCGCCTGGAGTCGATCATGGCGCGTCTCGGATCTGAATGGGAGGCCGGGACCTGGACGGGCTTCCGTCGACCGGGCTGAGGATCCGTCCGCACCGCTTCGATCCTGCCATCGGTTTATGAGGTGACCGTTAGGGGCGGTTTCGACATGACACGGGGCTCGGGCGGCAAAATCGATCAGCGCCGCGAAGAAACACGCTCAGGCAGCGGCTCTTGCGGCGCCACTTCGAGGCGAACAGGCCGATCGAACCGGGCCCAAGGCGCACCTGGCGCACATGTGGCAGGAAACGCGACTACCCGCGAGCCCGCGGGCGCTTCGTGGTCGTTCCTCGAGCGGAACCGGCAGAGGCCAGTTTCGCCAGGTCGGCTCGCAGCGTGTTCACCTGGTAACCTGCGGCTTCGGCTGCCGCAGCGAGACGTGCGACAAGGTCCGGGTCCGCCGCGCCCGTGACCGCCCCCGCCGCGCCCGTGACCGCCCCCGCAGCGCCAGCCACCGCCGCGCCTGCCTCTGCCGCCGCGGCGCCCACGGCGTCGATCCGGTCCAGTCGGACCGCCCAGCGCAGCATCGCCTCGAACGCGTCGCGATCCACGTAGTCGACGCCCTGCCAGGTGTTCAGGCCGATGGCGGTCCGGACGACGTCGCGGGCCAGCCACTGGTCGATCAATCGGCCGTCGGCCGTGCGGGCCGGACCGCGCATCCCGGACTGGCGCGGCAGTGTCAACAGCACGCGCACGAGATCGGCCACGGCCCAGGATTCGCCCTCGTCCAGTCCGGCCTCGCGCAGGCCCGCGGCGAGGGCGCCAGGCAGCCGCATCTCGTCGTACCACGCCCGGCTGGTGGCCGCGACATCCGCGCCGGGAGCCAGCTCGCCGGTGCGGCTCAGGGCGAGCCAGCCGAGCAGGGCCGCTCGATCGTTCCGACCGCCAACGTCGCTCGCCGGCGCACCTGCGAACGCCCGCTCCGTTCGTACCCGCGTCCGTGCGGCCAGTGCCACGCCGTCGCCGCCGACTCCGGTCGCCTCGGCCAGCGCGACAAGGAACGTTGCAAAGCGGCTTTCCAGCAGGTCCAGCTGCGGGCCGGTCGCTTCGCCATCGAGCACGGCCCGAATCAGGCCGCCGGCGAAGATCGCCCGGAACGGCCCGTGGACCGGTTCCAGCTGCAGTTCGCGCAGCGACGCATCGAGCGACGGGACGCTGGCCCCACCGAGCCGTGCCGCCAGCCGCGCCCACTGGCCGGCGCTGCCGTCGCGGACCTCGCGGAACTCCCAGAACACGTGGGCGGAGTACGCCTCCAGTGACAGGTGGAGACCGTGCTCCCAGATCTCGCGGCACGAGCGCAGCGATTCCATGCTCGTTCGCGCGTCGCGCAGGATGACGAAGGTGCCCGGCTCGTTGGGCAGGCCCAGCCCCTGTGCCAGGGATCGGCGGACCAGCCGTTTCGAACTGTCCGGAGCCTTCAGGGCGTAGGACGCCGAGTTGCGGATCGCCCCGCTGGTCGAGGCGAATCGGTCGTGGTAGACGACCAGCGAGCGCTGCTCGCCCGACCCATTCGAGTACGCCAGCACGTGCTCGTCGACCGCGCCATCGGCAGTCAGGAAGTCGTACAGCAGGAAGTCATGCGCCTCGGCGAACCAGGCTCGCCGGTGGAGCAACGGGAAGATCTCCCGCTCGTGGCGGGCCACCAGGTCCGGATCGGGGCGCTCGTCGAGCGTCGCACGTCGATACTCCATCCCGTACTTCTCACCGAGGCCCTGGACCTGGCCGTGACCGAGCATCGGCAGCCCGGGCAGGGTCGCCAGCACGGTCGCCACGCCGAAGTATTTGTCGCCCTTGCCGAATTGCTCGAGCGCCGTCTCCTCATCTGGGTTGCTCATGAAGTTGACGTAGCGCTTGAGGATCTCGGGGTCGAATTCGATGGTCTCCTTGATCACCTTGCGGTAACCGGCGCCGTCCTCGTCGCGCAGCATGTGCATGAATGCGCTGTTGTAGACGCGATGCATGCCGAGGGTCCGGACGAAGTAGCCCTCGAGCAGCCAGAACGCTTCGGCCAGCAGGAGCGTGCCCGGGATCTCGGCGGTGACCCGATCGACCACCTCGCGCCAGAACTCGACCGGCATGCGGGCGTCAAACTCCTTGCGCGGCAGGGCGTGCTCGGCGCGCGACGGGATCCCCGCGCCGCCGCCCGGTTCGGGCCACCACAGGCGCTCGATGTGCTTCTTGGCCAGGACCATGGCCGCGTCGAAGCGGATGATCGGGAAGTGCCGCGCGACGTCCAGGATCGTCCGGATGACCTGCTCGCGAACCAACGGGTCGAGAAAGTCCAGCTGGG
>JBKKDW010000167.1:0-8903 GCA_046708025.1 Candidatus Limnocylindrales bacterium | reverse complement strand
CGCGACGCCAACCCGCACAAGGTGCTGAACAACCTGTTCAAGCACACCCCGATGCAGCTCACCTTCAACATGAACATGCTGGCCCTGGTCGACGGCCAGCCCCAGACGCTCCCACTGCGCAGCGTCCTGGTCCACTGGATCGAGCACCGGCGCGAGATCGTGCGCCGCCGAACCGAGTTCGATCTCGGCAAGGCTCGCGCCCGGGCGCACATCCTCGAGGGCCTCAAGGTCGCCCTGGACAACCTCGACGCAGTGATCAGGACGATCCGGGAGTCGCGCGAGGTCGAGGACGCGCGCTCCAACCTGATGAGCCGGTTCGACCTGTCCGAGCTCCAGGCCCAGGCGATCCTCGACATGCGGCTCGCCCGGCTGGCCGCCCTCGAGCGCAAGAAGATCGAGGACGAGTACCTGGCGGTCATCCAGCTGATCGCCGAGCTCGAGGACATCCTGGCCAATCCGGCCCGGGTCAGCGCGATCATCAAGGACGAACTGGCCGAACTGAAGCGGAAATACGCCGGCGAGCGACGGACCCGGGTGGCCGACGACTCGAGTCGCGAGATGACCGACGAGGACCTCATCGCCGACGAGGACGTCGTAGTCACGATCTCGGGCCGCGGCTACATCTAGCGGCAGCCGGTTGCGACCTACCATCGCCAGCATCGCGGCGGCAAGGGGATCATCGGTCATGTCACCCGCGAGGAGGACGCGGTCGAGCACCTGCTCGTCGCCAACACCCACCACTGGGCCCTCTTCTTCACCAACCGCGGCCGGGTCTTCAGCGCCAAGGTCCACGCCATCCCCGACGCCAGCCGCCAGGCCAAGGGTCTGGCGATCATCAACCTGCCCGGGGTCCAGGTGGAATCGGGCGAGGTTCCGATGGCCACGATCACGCTGCCGGACTTCAAGGCCGGCTCGCACCTCGTGCTGGCCACCCGTCGGGGAATCATCAAGAAGACACCGCTCGAGCAGTTCGAGCGGGTGCGCTCGACCGGCATTCGGGCGATCACGATCGACCCCGACGACGAGCTCGCCTGGGTCGACGTCTCGACCGGCTCGGACGACATCATCATCGCGACCTCGCAGGGCAAGATCGCGCGCTTCCACGAGACCGAGATCCGGGCGATGGGCCGCGACGCTGGCGGGGTCATCGGCATCCGCCTGGCCCGTGAGGGCGACTACGTGGTGGGGATGAGCGTGGTCCAGCCCGAGGCCGACCTGCTCGTGCTGACCGAGACGGGTTACGGCAAGCGCGTGCCCCTGGGCGAGTTCCGGCCGATGCATCGGGGCTCGCAGGGCGTGCGCCTGATCAGCCTGGAAGGCCGCAAGACCGGCAATGTCGCGGCGGTCCAGCAGGTCACCGACATCGACGAGGAGCTGCTGCTCATCAGTGCCGGCGGCCAGGTGGTGCGGACCGACGTGCGCACCATCAACCGTCAGAAGGCGCAGGCCCGCGGGGTCATCACGATGCGCCTGAACGAGGGCGACAAGGTCGTCGGGATCGCGGCCTTCAGGGCGGGGCTTGCGGACCAGGACGGCATCGGCGACGATGGCGCTCCCGGAGCGGCCGGCTCAAGCCCGACCGAACCGGAACGTGGCCCATGAGATCGTCGTGACGGGCTTTTCGACCTTCGGCGGACGGGAGGCGACCCGCTTGTACGCGGACCAGTTCGAGATCTACCACGGCAACTCGAACCCAGGCCTGGCCCGGAAGATTTGCCGCTACCTGGGCACCGAACCCGGGCGGGCCGAGGTCTTCCAGTTCGCCAACGAGAACATCTTCGTCAAGATCCTGGAGAACGTCCGGGAGAAGGACGTGTTCGTGGTCCAGCCCACGAGCCACCCGGTCAACCAGTCGATCATGGAACTGCTGATCATGATCGACGCGTTCAAGCGCGCCAGCGCTGGGCGGATCACTGCCGTCATCCCGTTCTACGCCTACGGTCGGTCGGACAAGAAGGATCAGCCGCGGGTCCCGATCACGGCCCGCCTGATTGCCGACATGATCACCGTCGCCGGCGCCGACCGGGTCCTGACCATGGACCTCCACCAGGGTCAGATCCAGGGCTTCTTCAACATCCCGGTGGACGAGCTGACCGCGGTCCACATGCTCTCCAACTATTGGCGTCACAAGCGGATCGAGGACCCGGTTGTGGTGACCGACCTGGGCTTCGCCAAGCGCGCCCGCACGTTCGCCGAGCTGCTCGACGCACCGCTGGCGATCATCGAGAAGCGGCGAATCGGCAACCTGGACCGGGCCGAGCTGATGAACGTCATCGGCGACGTTCGGGGCAAGCGCGCGATCATCGTCGACGATGAGATCGACACCGCTGGCACGCTGGTCGAGATCGTTCGGGCGCTGGAGCGTGAAGGGGTGAGCGAGATCTACGCCTGCGCCAGCCACGGCGTCCTGAGCGACCCGGCGGTCGACCGGATCGCCACCTCCAGCCTGCGCGAAGTCGTGCTGACCGACTCGGTGCCGCTGTCGGAGCGCAAGCGGCTGCCCAAGATCACGACCCTGTCGGTTGCGCCGCTGATCGGCGAGGCGATCAAGCGCATTCATCGCGGCGAATCGGTGGGCGCCCTCTTCTCCAGCGAGGTGTCACTCACCCAGGAGATGCTGCTCTGGGAGGACGGCGCCGAGGGGACGCTCGACACTCGCGAGGAGGACGGGCCCGACGATGATGAGCCCGCCGTCGGCGCGCTGGCCGCCTTGGCACCGCTGAGCGAGCGATGAGCCTCAAGCTGCACCGCCCGGATGGCGAGGGCGGCCTCGAGCCGCGCCCCGTCGTGGAGCCCGACTGGCGCTCCCAGCTGCGCTCGCCCCGCTGGGGACGTGGGCGCGCCGGTGGCCGCCTGCCGGAGCTCAGGAACCCGGAGATGGACCCCACCTCGGTCGGCCGTTCCGTCCTGTTCTGGCTGAGCCTGGCCGGCCTCACCTTCGCGGTCCTGGTGGCCGGCTACGGGACGGGCTTCTGGGGCTAGGGTCCGGGGACCCGCCGGCTCGGCCGGGGTCGTGCGCGACTTTCCCTATACTTCACCGGCGATGCGCTTCCTGAACCGATTCGTCGACTCGAATGACCGCGAGGTCCGTCGTGTCCAGCACCTGGTCGACGCCTGCAACGCCCTCGAAGCCGAATTCGAGGCGATGTCGGACGACGCGATCCGGGCCGCCTTTGCCGAGCTGCGCGCCGACGCAGTCGCGGCGGCCACGCCGGACGAGCCGTCCAGTGACGAGCTCCACCATCTCGACCTCGAGCGCCGGCGCGAGCTGAAGCGGGACCGCCGCCGGCGCGAGAACGCGCGGCTCCAGCAGGCCCTCGACGACGTCCTTCCGGAAGTCTTTGCGATGACTCGGGAAGCGATGAAGCGGACCCTCGGGATGCGCCATTTCGACGTCCAGCTGATCGGCGGGGCGGTCCTCCACCAGGGCCGAATCGCCGAGATGAAGACCGGCGAGGGCAAGACCCTGGTCGCGCCGCTGGCAGCGGTCCTGAATGCCCTGACCGGTCGCGGCGTCCACGTCGTCACCCCCAATGACTACCTGGCCCGGCGTGACCCGCAGTGGATGGGTCCGATCTACCAATTCCTGGGGGTCAGCCTGGGGATGATCGCCCATGACGTCTCGTTCATCTTCGAGCCGGGCTACCCGACCACGGATGAACGCCTGATCAATCTGCGGCCGGTCTCCCGCCGGGAGGCCTACGCGGCCGACGTCACGTACGGCACCAACAACGAGTTCGGCTTCGACTACCTGCGCGACAACATGGTCATCGAGCTGGATCAGCGCGTCCAGAGGGAGCGCAGCTTCGCGATCGTCGATGAGGTCGACAACATTCTCATCGACGAGGCGCGCACGCCGCTGATCATCAGCGGCCAGGCGGAGGAGTCGGCCGACCTGTACTTCACGTTCGCCCGGCTCGTGCCCCGCCTTAAGTAACGCCGGGCGGGCGCCGACGAGGGCGGCGACTACGTGATCGATCTGAAGGACAAGGCCGTCTCCTCCACGGAGGAGGGGATCACCAGGATGGAAGGCTGGCTCGGCGTCGAGAACATGTACGACGCCGACCCGCGCCTGGCCCGTCACTTCGAGCAGGCCCTGCGCGCCCACGCGCTGTACCGGCGTGATCGCGACTATATCGTCAAGGACGGCGAGATCATCATCGTCGACGAATTCACCGGCCGCCAGATGCCCGGCCGGCGTTGGAGCGAGGGCCTGCACCAGGCGGTCGAGGCCAAGGAGGGCCTGCGCGTCCAGCGCGAGAGTGTGACCCTGGCCACGATCACCTTCCAGAACTACTTTCGGCTGTACGACAAGCTGGCCGGCATGACCGGCACGGCGATGACCGAGGCGGAGGAGCTGCACAAGATCTACCAGCTCGAGGTGGTTGCCATCCCGACCCACCGCGAGATGATCCGGGACGACGCCGCCGACCTCGTCTTCCGCGACGAGAAGGCCAAGTTCAATGCGCTGATCGAAGAGATCGTGGAGATGCAGGAGATCGGCCGGCCAGTCCTCGTGGGCACGATCACGGTCGAGAAGTCCGAGCTGCTGGCGACCATGCTCAAGCGCCAGGGCATCCGCCATGAGGTCCTCAACGCCAAGTTCCACGAGAAGGAATCGGGCATCGTCGCGCAGGCCGGGCGGATCGGCGCCGTGACCATCGCCACCAACATGGCCGGCCGTGGCACGGATATCCAGCTCGGCGGCAACCCGGCCGGGCTCGCCTCGGAGATCCTGCACAAGCGCGGCCTCAACCCGGCCGAGGTGGACGCCGAGGCGTACGCTGCTGCGCTGGCCGAGGCCAGGACGGTCACCGAGCAGGATCATGAGCGCGTCGTCGGGGTTGGTGGCCTGCACATCATCGGCACGGAACGGCACGACTCGCGCCGGATCGACAACCAGCTGCGCGGCCGGGCCGGCCGCCAGGGCGACCCCGGATCGTCGCGCTTCTACCTGTCCCTCGAGGACGACCTGATGAAGCGCTTCGCCGGCGAGCGGGTGACCGGCCTGATGGAGCGCCTCGGCCTGGACGACGACGTGGCCATCGAGTCGCGCCTGGTGTCGCGCACGGTCGAGTCGGCCCAGAGCCGGGTCGAGGGCTTCAACTTCGACATCCGCAAGCGGGTGGTCGAATTCGACGACGTGATCAACAAGCAGCGCGAGACGATCTACGCCGAGCGCGACAAGGTCCTCCACAATGAGGACCTGACCGAAACGGTCCAGGCCTTCCTCGACGAGGAGGTCGATGCGCTGACCGAGAGCCACCTGGTCGGCGAGGATCCCAACGAGTGGAACCTGGACGGCCTGTCCCACGCGCTGGTCGCGATGGGCCTGGCCGGCGAGGGCACCTCGGACGACGACCTGTGGGAGCTCGGCAGCCGCGAGGCGATCGCCGAACACATCGGGAAGCTCACCGACGACCGGCTGGAGGCCCGGATCGCCGAGGTCGGCGAGGCGGACTGGTCGACGGTCGAGCGGTTGGTGCTCATTCGGACGATCGATTCGCTCTGGGTGGAGCACCTCACCGAGCTCGACGACAAGCGGCGCGGCATCGGCCTGCGCGGCTACGCCCAGCAGGACCCGCTCAACGAGTTCAGGCGCGAGGCCTTCCGCCTGTTCGAGGAGTTGCGCGGGCTGATCCGGCACGGCGTGGCATCGACCATCTTCCGGGTGACCGTGACCCGCTCGCCGGAGCCGTCGGGCAATGGCAATGATCCTGCCGTGGCGGCCGCGCTGGCCCGAGGCGCCGCGTCGATCCGAGCCGGTGCTGGCGCCAGCTTTGGTCCGGCGGCCACGGCCTCCAGCGGGGGCCAGCCGGTCGCGGTCGGCGCCACCGAGGGCAGCGCAGGATCGGCCGTCCGGCGCGGCGCCCCCACCGCCAGCCCGGCGGCCCGGCCCATGCGCGAGTCGCTTGGCGACCAGGTGATCTCGGGACCGGTCGGCAGCGGCGGCCTGAGGCCCGGCTACACGCCGAGTGGCGAACGAATCGGGCGCAACGATCCATGCTGGTGCGGCTCGGGCGTCAAGTACAAGAAGTGCCACGGTCGCTGATCCGCCTGACCGGGGCCATCTGCCTGGGGGTCGCCCTGGCCGCCAGCTATGCCAGCTATCGGATCTGGGCCCAGGGTCAGCGCGACGAGGAGCGCCCAGCCGACGCGATCGTGGTCATGGGCGCCGCCCAGTACGACGGGCATCCGTCGCCGGTCTTCGCCGCACGGCTCGATCATGGCGTGGCCCTCTACCTCGCCGGCGTGGCGCCTCGCCTGGTCGTGACCGGCGGCAAGGCCGAGGGTGACCGAACCACGGAGGCCGCCGCTGGACGCGCCTTTGCCATCGCGCTCGGCGTGCCGCCCGAGGCCATCCTGGTCGAGGATCGCAGCCGGACCACGCTCGAATCGATCCGAGCGGTGGCGACCCTGCTCGAAGCCAACGGTGCCCGAAGCGCGATCTTCGTGTCCGACCGTCCACACATGCTGCGCGTCCTGCGCATGGCCGCCGATACCGGCATCACCGCCTGGGGCTCGCCCACGCGGACCAGTCCGATCGAGGGCGACCTGACCGGTCAGGTCGACGCGACGCTCCACGAGCTCGGGGCCATGGCCCACTACTTCCTCGTCGGCGGATCGTCCTGACCCGAATTTCCCTCGCCTGACCCGGATTTCCCTATTGGCGATAGGGGTTTGGCACCGTATACTGTGCCAAAACCCGCCGTTCTGGGCCGCCCGAGCCCCCCGCACGTTCCGCGCCCAAGCCCCCATCCACCCTGCCCGAACCTGGAGAGGGAGCCCGTGAAGCAGGCCGAGGAAGCATCGTTCGTCGATCTCATCGCCTGTGAGCGTGACTGCCGAACGTGCAGCTACGCGGCAGCCCTCGACTGCGACGGCAATTGCGGCGTGTGCCCCCACAACGGCTACTGTCCGTGCGTCAACCCCGTCGTCGCCCGAAGCAAGACGGCATTGCGGCTGATCGAGCTGCGCCCGATCCTGCTCCAGGATCTGCGGGTCCGGAACTAGGTGGAGATCTCCATCGTCCGCGACCTGGCCGAACAGATCCGGACGACCTCGGGGCGTCTTTGACCTCGAGGCCAAGGCCGCCCGGATCGCCGACATTGAGGCCCTGACCCAGGCTCCCGGGTTCTGGGATGACGGCCGGTCCGCCCAGAAGGTCCTGCGCGAGGCCGACGCGTTGCGCGGCGAGCTGGCCACCTGGGGGGAGTTGTTGACCCGGGCCGACGACCTGCTCGCCGCGGTTGACCTGTTGACCGAGACCCCTGACGCGGAGCTGGAGGCAGAGCTCGAGCGCGACGCGCTGGCCCTCCAGAAGGACTCCTCGCGCGAGCGGACGGCGTTGCTCTTCTCGGGCGAGTACGACGATCGTCCGGCCCTGCTCTCGATCAGCGCCGGCGCCGGCGGGACCGAAGCCACCGACTGGACGGAGATGCTCCTGCGGATGTACCTGCGCTGGGCGGAGCGGCACCGCTTCCCGACCGAGATCCTCGACCAGCAGGAGGGCGAGCAGGCCGGCCTCAAGAGCGTGACCGCGGCGATCAACGGGCGCCGGGCGTACGGCTGGTTGAAAGCCGAGCGCGGCGTCCACCGCTTGGTCCGGATCAGCCCGTTCGACTCGCAGAATCGGCGGCAGACCACCTTCGCCCTGGTCGAAGTCCTGCCCGAGGCAGACGAGGACGTCGAGATCGAGCTTGACTGGGACCAGATCCGGGTCGACACGTTTCGTTCGCAGGGGGCCGGCGGGCAGCACGTCAACAAGACCGACTCGGCGGTCCGGTTGACCCACCTGCCGACCGGGATCGTGGCCCAGAGCCAGAATGAACGCTCCCAGACCCAGAACAAGGATCTCGCGATCAAGGTCCTGAAGGCCCGCCTCCTTGAGCAGGCGCTCGAGGCGAAGGAGGCCGCCGTGCGCAAGCTCAAGGGCGAGCACGTCGAAGCCGGCTGGGGGAACCAGATCCGGAGCTATGTCCTGCACCCGTACCAGATGGTCAAGGACCTGCGCACGAACCATGAGACCGCGAACACGTCCGCGGTGCTCGATGGCGACCTGGACGCGTTCATGCAGGCAGAGCTGGAGCGCGGCCTCGGCGAGGAGGCGGACGCCTCGTGACCGGCCTGGCGCGGGCGGGGGAAGCCGCCGCCCTGGCCGGTCAACTGGCCTATCGACCGGTCCGGACCGACGAGATCACCGCCTGCGCCGCGATCTGGCGGATCGCCATCAACGACTACATCGTGCGCCTCGGCCAGGCCGAGATCCCGGCCGAGATCAACCCGATCAGCCGGCTGTTCAGCCACCTTCAATCGACCGATCCCGAGCGATTCATCGTGGCCGTGCAGCCGGCGTCAGCGCCTGGCGACGCCGAGGCGAATGCGGGCGAGGGCGGCGAGCGCGTCGTCGCGTTCGCCTCGGCCGTCTCGCGTGAGCGGCTGTGGTACCTGTCGATGCTGTTCGTCCTGCCCGAGCTGCAAGGTAGCGGGGTCGGCCGCGAGCTGCTGGAACGTGTCCTGCCCGCGGACAGCCTCACCCGGGCGACTGCCACGGACAGCGCACAACCGGTCTCAAACGGCCTGTACGCCTCGTACGGGATCGCCCCACGGATGCCGCTGTTCAACCTGTCCGGCCTGCCCGAGCGGCCGCAGGCGTTCGGGCCACTGCCGTCGGGCGTCACCCCGGTCTCGTTCGAAACGGGCGCCGCCGGTTCGGCCGACGGGTCCGGTCACCGCAGGCTGGCGGTGGCGGTCGACGCCCTCGATCGCGAGCTGCTCGGTGCCAGCCACTCGATCGACCATCGCTTCCTGCGCTCGGAGAACCGGTCGGGCTGGCTCTACCACGGCCCGGATGGCCTGCCAATCGGCTATGGCTATGCGGGCGAGGCCGGCCGGCTCGGGCC
>JBKKDW010000166.1:0-3108 GCA_046708025.1 Candidatus Limnocylindrales bacterium | reverse complement strand
CGGCGAAAGCCGTCCAGGACCCCCAGACTGACCGTGGTCTTGCCCCGGTTCTGGCCCGTGGCGGCGAGGTAGATGTGGCGCATCGCGCCGGTCAGCTGCGGCTGGCGGTCTTGCGTTCGATGAGCTGGATCGCATCGCGCAGGCGGGCAAGTGTCTCCGCCTCGACCGCATCCGGCTCGAGGTACGGCCCGAGCCGCTCCATGATGTCGGCGACCAGGCTGAGGAAGACGCTCGCGTCGGCCATGAAGAACTGCGGCTCGTTGTTGTAGCGGACCAGGGTCAGGCGGCCCTGGAGGACACGACGCTCCTCGACGTGGGCGATCTGGGTCGCGAAGTTGTGGCCCTGGATGCCGTCCGGGTTGTTCAGGAAGTTGAGGGCATTGTCGATGGCCAGGCCGAACCGGGCCCGCCAGGCGACCAGGCGCTCGTGGAGCTCGGACGGGATGCGCACCTCGGCGACCTCGTCAAAGACCTCCGGGGCCACCGTCAGCAGCCCGACCAGGGTCGTTCCTGCGCGTGGCCCGAGCATCACCTGGAGGCTGCGCTCCAGGGTGAACACCTCCGAATCGAAGCGCGGGCTGGTGATGACGTCGGTCAGAAGGTCCTCCACGTTGTCCAGGACGCCCGGCTCCGCGACGGCGTTGGACAGGTGGAGGATCTCCTCCTTGAACAGGAACTTCTCTTCGTGGTCGAGCATGGCCCCGGATGGTAGCACCGGGCGAGCTGCCGACCGGCAGGGCGCGGCGGTCCTGCGCGGGGGCGGCGGTCCTGCAGGGGCAGCGCTGCTGCGCGGGGGCGGCGGTCCTGCAGGGGCAGCGCTCCGGCCCGCCGCGACGTCGCGTTTCAAGCCAAATGTCCGTGTGGTGAACTTTCGGCCGGGATTCGAGAGTCGCCAGACCTCCCGATCCCCTTGTGGCACCCTGGCTGAGCGTGGCCTGATGCCCAGCCGGTCCCGAGGCCGTGGGCGGGACCCCGAAACGGCGCCCAAGGTGCTCGTAGTGGACGCAAGGCAGGAACTCAAAGGCACGAAGTCAGGGCGTGCGCCACGTGCACGATTCGAGCGGATACCGACTGCCGCCTCGTCGGTTATGGTCGTGGGGGCGCACAAGAGCGCAGGCTCCGGAGCCCGACCTACGGGTAGAGGCCGCGCATGGACATCGCGTTGGCGACTCGGTCGACCGCCAGCAGGTAGGCGGCGGTGCGCATGTCGCATGAGTCGCGCTTGGCGATCTCAAGGGTCTCGCTGAAGGCCTTGACCATGATCTCGCGCAGCTTCTCGTTGACCACGACCTCGCTCCAGTGGTCCCGGTTGAGATCCTGGACCCACTCGAAGTAACTGACGGTCACACCACCGGCGTTGCACAGGATGTCCGGGATCATGAACACGCCGTTGCGGGCCAGGATCAGGTCGGCATCCGGGGTGGTCGGGCCGTTGGCGGCCTCGGCGATCAACGTGGCCTTCACCTGCCCCGCGTTGCGCTCGGTGATCTGGTTCTCGAGCGCGGCCGGGATCAGGATGTCGCAATCGACCTCCAGGATCTGGGCGTTGCTGATGTTGGTTGCCCCTGGGAAGCCCTGGACCGTGCCGTGCTCCTTCTTCCAGCCCACGACGCGTGCCACGTCCAGGCCGGCCGCGTTGTGGATGCCGCCGGTGGAGTCGGACACGGCGACCACGGTCGAGCCCAGCTTGCCGATCAGACGGGCCGCGATCGAGCCGGCGTTGCCAAAGCCCTGGACGGCCACCCGCGACTTCTCGAGGTCCATGCCCAGGTGGCGCGCGGCCTCGATGATCGTGTAGACGCAACCTCGGGCCGTCGCCTCATTGCGGCCCTCCGAGCCACCCAGGCTGATCGGCTTGCCGGTCACGACACCCGGCACGGTATAGCCCTGGTGCATCGAGTAGGTGTCCATGATCCAGGCCATCACCTGGGCGTTGGTGTTGACGTCCGGGGCCGGGATGTCGCGCTCGGGGCCGATCAGGACCTCGATCTCGGTCGCGAACCGGCGGGTCAGGCCCTCCAGCTCCTTGATGCTCAACTTCTTGGGGTCGACGATCACGCCACCCTTGCCGCCGCCGTTCGGGATCCCGACGACGGCGCACTTCCAGGTCATCCACATGGCGAGGGCCTTGACCTCGTCGAGGCTCACGTCCTGGTGGTAGCGCAGCCCACCCTTGGCCGGCCCGCGGCCCAGGTTGTGCTGGACCCGATAACCGGTGAAGACCTGGACTTCGCCGTCGTCCATGGTCACCGGGAAATGGACGGTCAGCTCGCGGCGCGGTTCGCGCAGCACCCGGCGCATCCCCTGGTCCATGCCCAGGCGATCGGCCGCGAGATCGAACTGGCGTTGAGCGACATGCCACGCGTTGATCGACGCAGCTGCGTGCTCGGTGGTCATCGGATCGAGATCCTCCGTTGTCGGGCGGTTGATCACGCCTGCATCAGGGCTCCGAGTATATCCCCGGCTATGCCCGATAGAGGACCACGGCACCGACACAGCCGGGACCCAGGTGAGGTCCGACCGACGCTCCGACCAGGGCGATCGGGACGTCGCCAAGCTTCGAACCACCCGGGATCCGGGCCACGAGCTCGTCCCGGAAGGCTTCGACATCGGGGCTGACGGTGTGCAGCACGACGAGCCGCTCGACCGGCCGCTCGCAGACCATCTCGATCAATCGTTCCCGAGCCTTCGAGCGGGTCCTGACGCGATCGCCCGTCTCGACCACGCCATGCTTGACCACGATGATCGGCTTGACCGAGAGCAGGGTGCCGATCGCGGCCTGGGCGCCGCTGATCCGTCCACCCTTTTTCAGGTAATCGAGTGTGTCGAGGGCGACGTAGATCACGATGTCGGGCGCCCGGGCCTCGACCATCTCGGCGATCTCGGCGGCCGATCGGCCGGCGGCCGCATGCTCCACGGCCATCTGCGCGAGGATTCCCTCGGCCATCGAGGCGCCCAGCGAGTCGACCACGTGGATCTCCCGATCGGGCAGCATGTCGCGGGCGATCTGGGCGCTCTTGATCGTCCCCGACAGCGACCCGGCAACGTGAATCGACACGATCGAATCCGCGCCGCTCGCGAACGCGGCTTCGTAGGCCTCCTTGAACT
>JBKKDW010000165.1:0-2643 GCA_046708025.1 Candidatus Limnocylindrales bacterium | reverse complement strand
CCGATTCGGCGTTGGTCAGCGTACTCCTCCACGGATCGCCCGCGTCCGCGGGGCCACGAGCCTGGCGCGCCGCGACCACGCGCCAACTCAGGAGGACCCGCGCGACCGCGACACGATGGCAACATCGTGTTTGCCGGTCCCCTGTTCGAGCTACGTCAGTTCCCCAGCCCGCAAGTCAAGCAGCAGCCGGTCGTGCCACGAACCATCCTGCCCGCGCTCATAGGCTCGCATGACGCCCACCGGCAGGACGAGATGGGTCGGGGTGAGGGTAGCCTCAGTTTCGCGCGAAAGTGTAGGGATTCGCCGACTTTCTCATGGCGCCGCGTGGGCCTACGTTTCAGTCGATGGCGAGCTACCTCTTGGAGACGTACACCCCGATCGACCCGGGCGAACTGGCGACGGTGGTATCGAGGATCCGGGCCGTCGCAGCGGAGCCCCGACCGCAGCCGCTCACGCGGGGTCCTTCCAGGGGCCACCCGAACCGCGCCGAGTCCCGGGCGGCACGGACCCGTATCAAGGAGGAACCGTGAAGCTAGATTGAAAGAGTTCGGCAAATGGGGGCATGCGCCGGGGGCCGTCACGCCGATGTCGACACGGGGATCCGCATGGGCTGAGACGTGTTTCGGATCAAGAGTTGGAGGACACGAACATGTTTGTGAAACGCGCCATTGCCGCGGTCGCCGTCGCCACCCTGGGGCTTGCCGGTGTTGCTGTCGCGGGTCACGTGACCGCGGTCGATCCGGCAACAGTTCCAACCGGTTTCTTGGCGGTGCATACCCGCGTCGCGGACTTCCCGGTCTCGGCGCTGGCGCGCGCAGTCACACCCGACGGCGCCGACGTCTACGTGCAGCACGTGCGGCTGGGCGCGAACGTGGCGACCAGCTGGCACACACATCCCGGTCCGGCCATCGTGACAATCGTCTCCGGAGCGTTGACCTACGAGGATGCAGGGCGGAACGCCTGCCAGCAGCAGACATACTCAGCGGGTAACGGCTTTGTCGATTCGGGCTTCGGCCATGTCCATCGAGCGCTCGCGGGGCCTGCTGGTGTGGACTTCTATGTCACGTACATCCTGCCCCCTGGTTCGACGAGTCACTTCATCGCGGCGACCCCACCGGAGGAATGCGTCCTAGGAGCGCGGGCGAGTATCCCAACGCATCGCGACCGAACAGCCCCGGCCCCCGGGGCTGTCGACATTACGTCGCGCCACCTCGGAACTGGTGAACTTAGGGACCGCCGCTAGTCAGGTTATCGAAGAACCCCGTCAACTACCTCAATGCGGTGACCGTTACGTTGCCGGGACCCCGGCTAATCCCCGGCCCCTCGCTCGATCACGCCGCAGGCGAGCCGGCCGCCCGCGTCCCCAGTCGCTAGGGTCGTGGCATCGGGGCTACCTGCCGCGTAGCGGGTGGGGATGCTCGCGTAGTTGTCCGGGTTTGCATGGACGATGACGGCCCGGCCTAGGTGTCGGCCACGCGGTATCGGTCGCTCACGAAGCGTGCCTCACCCGTACCATCCGCGTTCACTAGCAGAACCTGCATGTCTGCGGCGTGCCCGGGGTGACCCACACCGCCTGGGATGAAGTGCCCGAGCGCTGAGGTGAAAGGCAGGGTGCACGCGCCGATGGTGTGCACATGAAAGCCATTGAATGGTCGCTCCGCGACGGCGACCGGCGGGAGGCACATTCGAGCAGAAACGATGCGTCCATCTCCGCTCTCATCTGGGACGACGCCTGGGGCTCTAGTCGCTGTTGGTGATACTCCACGGTCTCGGAGGCCCTGGCGAACGTTGCAAAGTACGCCCAGGCGAGGCGAGCTTTCGTCCTGGCGCAGGGGCGGGACGACCACCTGACCGTGGAGCACCGTGGCAGTGGTGGCCGTTGGAATGCGGGCTCGAGCCGGGTTCCACCGCCTGTAGGGCTGCCAGGTGTCGCGAGCTGGCTACGGCTCCACGACGATGTCGGCGTGCATCAGCCCGTAATGGCCGGTGAGCGTGCAGGCGATTTGCAGAGGCGGCCCGTCCACCTTGAACGTGTAGACGACCTCCCGAACGCCCCCACTCCAGAGGTCAACGCCATGCAGGCGGCCGTATTCCCGTGCCGCCAGGTCCTTCGCGACGCCGATGAAGAAGTTGTGGTCATGGCGTCCGGCGTTGGTGATCCGGAAGACGTATGGCTGGTCGGCCTTCACGTCGATGCGCTCGATCGGCCTCCCGTCGAGCTGGAACGGTGCTTGCCTCTTCTCGGGGGGGACGGAGAGTTCGACGACAATAGCGTCGGGCGGGATCTCGACGCTGGGCACCGGGCTGGCTGAATCCGAACCCGAGTTCGTTGATTGGGACCGCCGGGACGGCGGTACCGCTACACGCTGCGACCCCGAGCGCGAACGCGGCCACGACCATGAGGGTGGAGATCCTGCGCAGAGATGCGACGCTTCGCGAGGGGTGCATCACGGCCTCCTTTCGTTCCTTGCCGTCGATCATTCGACGGCTTCCGTGATCCGTGTGTAGGTGAGCCGGGCGCGTCGAGTCATCTCGTCGACAGCATCCAGCGATGGCGCGTCGACCAGGTGGAAGCACGTTTCGTCCCCGGGGACCAGGATCGCCTTGACGTGCCGGACAGGGACGCCCCGCCGCGACATCGCC
>JBKKDW010000164.1:0-5000 GCA_046708025.1 Candidatus Limnocylindrales bacterium | reverse complement strand
GTGCCCGCGCGTTCGTGGCCGCGCGGTCGGGCACGGCGGCCAGGCCGACTCCCTCCACGACGAGCGCCCCGGCGGCCGCCGCGAACCGAAGGTCGGGCGACCGGCGGCCGGCCCGGCGGCCGGCGATGCCGGGCCTAATGGTCGACGCCGTCAGCGCGGCCAGAAACGTGTCCCCCGCCCCGGTCGGGTCGACCTCGTCGGCGGCCCCGGCCGGGGGATAGCGCAGCGCGTTGGATGGGCCATCGGCACCGACCTCGACGAGCACGCCACCCGTCGCCCCACGCGTGATCAGGAGCCTGGCGCCGGGATGGAGCAGCCGACCGAGCTCGGCGATCCGGGTTTGCGGGTCCAGATCGTGGTGGCTCACCCCGACCAGGTCCGCCCGGCCGATGAGCCGGGACGGTTCCGGGAGGCGCGGGGTGACCCGTTCGCCCCGGACGAGGTGGCGCAGCAGGCCCTGCCAGGCAAGCGCCACGAACACCTGGTCAGGCATCGCCGCGGCCCACTCGTCGCCAAGCTCGCCGGCAACCGGCACCATCGACCAGGCCGCGGCGCCCAGCCAGGACTCCGGAAGCGACGGCACCGGTAGCGGAACGCCGGGCTGGACGCACGTCTGGCTCCGCCCGCTGGCAGTCTCCTCGTTGCGATAGATCGGCCCTTCGGTCAGCGCCACGAACAGCAGGTCCACCCCGGCCGAGCGAAGCTGGTCGAACTCCACGGCCCCGTGCGCATCAGCATCGCAGCCGACGACCGCCGCGGTCCGCAGGCCGAGCCGCGCGGTCGTGAGCGCCGCGTAGGTGACCCCGCCGCCGAGCCGCCAACCGCGCGGGTCGCCGGGGTCGACATCGCGACAGGCAGAGCCGACATGGAGCACCTCGATCCGCCTGACCACGAAACCTCCATCGGGGCCCTTCAGGAGCCGGCCCGTATACTCGGCTGGATGTTCTTCTTCGAGCTGCACGAGGGCAACAACGAGATCTACTCGGACGTGCTGGTCGTCAGCGAATCCGAGTGGGAGCCCGATGAATTCTTCGAGCTCGTCCAGTCGATCCGCCGGCGGATCCAGGACCAGTACCACCAAGATACCCTCGCCGAGGCGATTGCCATCGAACTCGAGCGCGACCACGGCTTCATCTACGTCAGCGACGATCGCCTGGCTGCCTCGGTCAACGTCTCGACCGAGGAGAGCGAGAACTTCCTGGCCGAGCTCGAGGTCGAGCTGGCCGACGCCGAGGACGACGACGACCGCGATGACGATGACGACCGGGAGGAAGGCCCCGGTGGCCGAGATCGCGTCGACTACCGGGCCATCCTGGCCGACTTCGACGCGGGCAGCGACCGCTTGAACTGAGACCGCCGGCGCGGCTTCGTGGCGCCGAGTCAGCGACTGAACAGGATCTCGACCACGTCCCCGTCGTGCACCCGATAGGTCCTGCCCTCCGAGCGCAGGCGACCCGCCTTACGAGCCTCGGCCATCGAGCCGAGCCGGACCAGGTCCTCGTATGCGACCGTCTCTGCCCGGATGAAGCCCCTGGCGAGATCGGTGTGGATTGCCCCGGCCGCGTCGACCGCGCTCGAGCCGTCCGGGATCGGCCAGGCCCGGACCTCGTCGGGACCGGCGGTCAGGAACGAGATGAGGCCGAGCAGGCGGTACGACAGGTCGATCACCCGGTCCAGGCCGGATTCGCCGATCCCGAGCTCTGCCATGAAGACCGCCGCCTCATCCGGCTCGAGCTCACCGAGCTCCATTTCGATCCGGGCGGAGAGCGCCTCGACCATGACGTGCTGGTGCGGGTACCCGCTCGCCACCCGGGCGACCAGCGCCGGTGCCGAAGCGAGGTCGTTCTCCCCGACGTTGAGCAGCACCAGGACCGGCTTCTGGGTCAGGAAGCGGAACCCGCGGATCGCCTTCTCGTCGTCAGGGTCCAGGGCCACATCGCGGATCGGCGACCCGGCCTCCAGGCCCTCGTGGATTCGCCGGACGACGACCTCCTCACGCTCGGCGGCTTCGCGCTCGGCGGGCGTACCGTGGCGTCCACTCCCCTTCAACCGTTCGAGCCGGCGCTCGGTCATGGCCAGGTCGGCGAGCACGAACTCGAGATCGAGCTGTTCGAGGTCGCGGGCCGGATCGACGCTCCCACCGGGGTGCGGGTTGGCCGGGTCCTCGAACGCCCTGACGACGTGGAGCAGGGCATCCGAGTCGCGCAGGCGGGCCAGGTGATCGGGCGGCAACTCCTCGGTCCCGAGGTGGCCCTCGGTCGAGGGCGGCGGGGCGGGCATGTCCACGTAGGTCACATCGGCCTGGACGATCTTCCTGGGCTTGAAGATGGCGGCCAGGACGTCGAGGCGCGGATCTGGCACCTTGACCACGCCCAGGTTGAGGGTCACCCCACCGTAGCCGCCGGTCTCCGCGTGCCCCCGGGTGAGCGTATTGAACACGGTGGTCTTGCCCGATCCAGCAAGCCCCACGATGCCAGTCTGCATCGGTCGATTGTGGCCGGGATCAGTACCCGGCGTCTGGATCCACGACGTTGAGCAGGGCCTCGCCAGTTGAGAAGCGGCGCAGGTTGTCGCAGAACAGCTCCACGCTGCGATCGAGGACCCGGCCGCTGGACCAGGCGGTGTGCGGTGTGACGATGACGTTGGGCAGGTCGTAGAAGGGCGACGTCGGTGGCAACGGCTCGTCTTGGAAGGTGTCGAGCACCGCGCCGCCGAGCCCGCCCTCGCGCAGGGCGCGCAGCAGCGCCCGCTCCTCGATCAGCCGCCCGCGGGCCACGTTGATCAGCCAGGCGCCGGGCTTGACCATGGCCAGCGTGTCGGCGTTGATCAGGTCTTCCGTCTCGGGCGTCAATGGCGCGGCCAGCACGATGAAATCCGAATCGGCCAGCAGGGCCGGCAGCGACTCCGGGCCGCCGACACGCTCGAGGCCAAGCTCCCCGATGCCTGGGTCGCCCTCCGCCGAGGGCGCCCCGGTCTCACGTTCGGCGTGGCGCCGGACCGCGACAACCCGGCAACCGAAGGCCGATGCGAGGGCGGCCACGGCCCGCCCGATCGAGCCCAGGCCGACGATCCCCACGGTGACGTCGCGCAGCTCGGCGCCCTCGAGCGGCTGCCACGTCCGCTCTCGCTGGAGCTCCAGCAGCTGAGGGAGGCGACGGCTGATCGCCAGGATGAGCATGAGCACGTGCTCGGCGATCGGTCGGGTAAAGACGCCGCGGGCATTCGTCACCGTGAGGTCGCGGCCGCGGGCGGCCGGCGTCAGGGCACGCTCAACGCCCGAGGTCGCCGAGTGGACCCAGCGCAGGTGCGGGGCGCGGGCGAGAAGTCGGTCGAAGGCCTCCGAACTCAGCCAGCCGCGGAGGAGGACCTCGACGTCCGCGACGGGTCCGTCGGCCAGCCCCTCCATGGACAGGTTGACGATCCGTGCGCCGGGCGCGGCCTCCCGGATCCGATCCAGGTCCTGGGCGCGAACGCGGGCCGACAGGATGGGACTCACGGCGATGGCGGTGGGCACGCCACCCGGGGCACTCCCCGGCCCGGGCCGCCCGACGACGTTGTTCATGCCGGGAGCGCTTCGCGACCGTCGAGGACCCGCGTGATCCAGGCAGCTGGGTCCCCAATCTCATTCGGTGTCGGCAGCGTCGCGGGAGACGCCCAGATCCGGTCGAGCGCCACCCGTCCTCGCGCCTCGGCGATGGCCCGAACGAACAACTCACCGCGGCGATACTGCTCGAGCTTCAGATCCATGCCCGTCAACCGGAGCACGGCCCGCTCGAACCCGGTCCGCTGAGCGCGTCGCTCATGGAACCGGGCGGATATCCGCTCGATCCCGGGAACAAGGCCCTGGCCAATCTCATCCATCACGTAGTCGCTGAAGCCCTCGAGCAGGCTCATGACCGCCTGCGTCTCGCGAAACAGCGTTCGCTGCTCATCGGTCATCAGGCGCTCCATCCAGTGCTCACCGCTGGTCTCGCCGCGCAACGGGCGGACGAGCGCCCGGAGCGCGTCCCGACCGAGCGACTGCGCGGACCCACTGAACAGCGTGAGCTGGCGTTCGAGGCGCTCCGCGAGGTACGGACGCAGCCAGGGATGCCCCTCGAATTCAAAGGCGTGGGTCGTCTCGTGCAGCGCGATCCAGGTCCGGAACGGCCCGATCGGCACGCCGAGGCTCCGGGCAGTCGCCCGGATGTTCTCCTCGACGAACAGGAGCCGGCCATCCTCGGACTCGGCCGCGAGCAGGGCGATGTCGTATTGCCCGAGGACGCGCGAGCCCATGAAGCCCAGGAGGAAGCCAAGCTGGCGGCCTGTCACCCAGCGGTTCGCAATGACCATGGCGGACGCCGTGACGCCCCCACCGGGACGGATGACCTGCTCAAGGAGCGGCCCCTCGATCGTGGAGATGAGGGACCGGAACGTTCGCACGTTGGCCCGGACCCAGTCCGCCCGATCGACCACGATCGCCCGCTCCACGACGCCCGGCAGGGGCGTGCCGAGCGCCTCCGCCAGGCGCGGAACCACGATCGCCATCGCGTCCCGATAGGCGGCGTCGGCCGCGCGGAGCTCGACGGGCGTCAGTCGACCCGGGAGCGATTCCACCCGGTTCACGGCCAGCCGCTCGACATCCGCCCAGTCGACGAGACCTCGTCGCGCGGAGCGCTCCGCTCGCCGTCCGAGGACGGTCGCGGCGATCCCAAGCACGGAACCCACGAGGAATCCGGCCTGCCACCGCCGGTCAGTCGCCCAGCCCGAGCCTCCGTCGCCACGCGACCGACGGGCCAGGCCGGCCACGCCTGCCAGGCTGGCCCTGGCCGCCTCGCTCAACCCGAGGCGTGTCATACGGCGAGGCGGCCGGCGGAGGCGGTCGCGACGAGCTCAATGGCCGCAACGTCCGGAAAAGCGTCCCCAAACATGCGGCCGGCGATGACCCGGAACGCCTCGACGTCCCCGGTCGTGGACAGCACCTGCGTCGGCGGCGGTGCGCGTCCGGCGGGTGGCAGAAG
>JBKKDW010000163.1:0-8067 GCA_046708025.1 Candidatus Limnocylindrales bacterium | reverse complement strand
GCGGCCTGGATGTTCGTCCCGCCGCGCTCGATCGCCCGGCCAACCTCGGCGTATCCCGCGAGCGTCGAGTAGAGGCGAGAGGCGATGACCGCCCACAGGCTGACCCAGCTCCATGTCGCGATGTCGGCCGCGAGCTCGCGCGCACGGGCCGATGGGACTTCGCTCCAGAATTTCATCGCAGCGACCCTCCAGCAGGTCGCCAGTGTGGAGTCGCACGGCCACGGGACGCAATGAAGCCCCTCGCCATGGGTCGACCCACCTGATCTGCAGCCACAGGAAGCTAGAATGCGGCATCGTGCGGAGACAGGCGGCGACCGATACTTTCGGCGATCGGGCCGGGCGCCCAACGGATCCCTCGATGCTGGTGGACGTCGATCGGCTCGTGCGCTCGTATTACGACCTGCGTCCGGATCCCGCCGAGCCGAGCCAGCGGGTCGCCTTCGGGACGTCGGGCCATCGCGGGTCGGCGTTCAGCAGCGCGTTCAACGAGGCCCACATCGTCGCGATGACGGAGGCGATCTGCCGCTACCGTCGCGCGCAGGGCACAAACGGCCCGCTGTTCATCGGGCGGGACACGCACGCTCTCTCGGAGCCGGCCTTCCGCTCCGCACTGGAGGTGCTGGTGGCCAACCGCGTCGACGTCCGGGTGGACGCTGCCGACGGCTACACGCCCACACCGGTAATCTCGCACGCGATCCTCGTCCACAACCAGGGGCGGCACGACCACCTGGCCGACGGGATCGTGGTCACGCCATCGCACAATCCACCCGAGGACGGCGGCTTCAAGTACAACCCACCGCACGGTGGCCCGGCCGACACCGAGGTCACCGGCTGGATCGGTGAGCAGGCCAATGGCCTTCTCGCCGCCGGGCTCGAGACCGTGCCACGGGTCCCGTTCGAGCGTGCGCGCGCGAATGCAACTGACCACGATTTCATTGGCTCCTATGTCGGCGATCTCGAACGGGTCATCGACATGGACGCGATCCGCGCCTCCGGCCTGCACCTCGGCGTTGATCCGCTCGGCGGGGCGAGTGTCGCTTACTGGCCGGCCATCGGCGAGCGGTATGGCCTGGACCTGACGGTGACCAACGAGGCGGTCGACCCGCAGTTCGGGTTCATGACCGCCGATTGGGATGGGCGCATCCGGATGGATCCATCCTCGCCGCACGCCATGGCCCGCCTGGTCGATCTGCGCGACCGGTTCGACGTCTCGTTCGGCAACGACACGGATGCCGATCGCCACGGCATCGTGACGCCGGGTGCGGGGCTCCTGAACCCCAACCACTTCCTGGCGGCGGCGATCGGTTACCTGTTCGGTGGCAGTCGTGACTGGTCGGACGGGGTGGCCGTGGGCAAGACCCTGGTCTCGAGCGGCATGCTGGATCGGGTCGCGGCCGACCTTGGCCGGCGCCTGCTGGAGGTCCCGGGGGGGTTCAAGTGGTTCGTCCCGGGGCTGCTGGCCGGTGAGCTGGGCTTCGCAGGCGAGGAGAGTGCAGGTGCCTCGTTCCTGCGCCGTGACGGCACCGCCTGGACGACCGACAAGGACGGGATCATCGCCTGCCTGCTCGCCGCCGAGCTGACCGCCCGGACCGGGCGCGATCCCGGCGAGGCGTATCGCGAGTTGACCGAACGATTCGGTTCGCCCGTCTATCGCCGGATCGATGCGCCGGCGACGCCGGCCCAGAAGGCAGCTCTCGCCCGGCTGTCGCCGGATCGGGTGACGGCGTCGGAACTGGCCGGTGAGCCGCTCACCGGTGTCCTGACAACGGCACCTGGCAACGGCGCTCCGATCGGCGGCTTGAAGGTCACCGCCGAGCATGGCTGGTTCGCCGCCCGGCCGTCAGGAACGGAGAACGTCTACAAGATCTACGCCGAGAGCTTCCTCGGCGAGACGCACCTGGAACGACTCATCGAGGAAGCGCAGGCGGTGGTCGGCCGGGCCCTGGAGGGCGACGTCCAGGCGAGTTAGCGGCGAGCCGCTACCCCAAGGGATCGGGGGCGGTGGCTCGAATGCGCTCGGTCAGGGCGCCCAGGACCTCCAGCCGGAAGACCGGGATTCGTTCGATCAATTCGAGGAATCCTTCCCGGTCGATGGTCAGGGCGTGGACGTGATCGAGGGCCGTCAGCGTCGCCGTTCGTGGGCTGCACCCAGGCGGGCTACCGGACCGGCGCGGCAGCGGCGCAACCGTTACGATGGACGCCAGCCGGCGTTCTCCTGGATCGTCCGTCCCCGGGGAGCGCTTGGATCGCCCACGAGACCCCGCAGGAACGATGCCGAAGACGGTTCCGGTACCCTCGGACGCCGCCCCGATCGCCGCCGGACGACCGCCGATCGAGGCCGACCCACTCCCCTTCAGCCACCTTCGGGGCCTCGACGGGTTGCGCGCGATCGCGGTGCTCGCCGTGGTCATCTACCACGCCGGCCTCGGCGGCCTCGCGGGCGGCTTCCTCGGCGTCGAAGTCTTCTTCGTCATCAGCGGCTTCCTCATCACGGCGCTGCTCCTGGCCGAACATCGACAGACGGGTCGAATCGATCCGATCGCGTTCTGGCGGCGGCGTGCCCGCCGGCTCCTGCCGGCGCTCTTCTTCCTGCTCGCCGCGACCCTCGCGTTCGCCGTCGTGGTCGTCCCCGAGGAGATCGTGCGGCTGCGCACCGACGCCGTAGCGGCGATCGCCTACGCCACCAACTGGCACCTGATCGCCGCTGACCAATCGTATTTCGAGTCGATCGGGCGGCCATCGCTGTTCGTCCATCTCTGGTCGCTCGCCATCGAGGAGCAGTTCTACCTTCTGTGGCCGATCGCGCTGGCCGTGATCCTGCTCGCCGGCCGGCGGGCCGCCCTGGCGCTGACCTTGCTGGGCGCCGCTGGGTCGGCCATGTGGATGGCCGTCCAGTTCGATCCGTCCGTCGACCCGTCGCGGGTCTACTACGGCACCGATACGCGACTAACCGGGCTGCTGCTCGGCGCCGCACTGGCGTTCGTGTGGGTGCCGGCGGCAACGTCGCTGCCGTCAACCACCTCGGCGCAGTTGAGCCGCAGGAAGCGCAGGAAGCTGCTGGCCACCGCGGCCGCGGCGGGTCGGTGGGGCAATGTCCGGCTGGGTCGCTTGCTCGATGTCGTAGGCCTCGCCGCTCTCGCCGGGCTCGGCGCCTTGTTCATGGTCGCGGATGCCTTCGAACCGTTCCTCTACCAGGGTGGTCTCGCGCTCCTGGCGCTGGCGACGGTCGCCCTGATCGCCGCCGCGGTGCATCCGCGGGCGTACATCGGCCGGGCCCTCGACTTGGGTCCGATGCGCTGGATCGGGACCCGCTCCTATTCGATCTACCTGTGGCATTGGCCGATCTTCGTGTTGACCCGCCCGGAGCTTGACCTGCCGATGGAACCGATTCCGGCCCTGGTGCTGCGGCTCGGGCTGACCGTGGTGCTGGCCGAGGTGTCGTACCGCTTCGTCGAGACGCCCTTCCGCCAGGGCGCGCTGGGCCGGGCATGGACCTGGCTGCGCCCGCTACCGCCTGGGCCAGCCAGCAGGTCCCGGCGCTGGCCGGCCCCGGCGGCCGCGGGTGGGCTCGCTGCGCTCCTGTCCGTGCTTCTCGTGTCGGTCGTCATGGCGACCCCACCGAGCGCACCGGCCGGCATGGTTACGACCTCGATCGACGAGCTGATCGTGGCGCCGGATGCTGAGCCGAACGATCGACCTGGGGCCCGAGGAGCGCCCACGGTTGCAGCGAGAGCAGCAGCGCCGCGGGACGGCCCGGCGCGCGCGGCGCCGGCGAGCGCAGCACCGGCGAGCGCAGCACCTGCCACGAGCACCTCGAGCCTTTCAGCGGCACCTTCGCCGAGTCCGACGCCGCGGCGGAGCATCCTCGCCTTCGGCGAGTCGGTGATGATCCAGGGCGCGGAGGCCCTGGCCGAGGATTTGGGCCCGCTCCGTGTCGATGCGGCGGTCGGACGCCAGATCGGCGAAGGGATCGAGATCCTGGAGCGTCGCGCGGCAGCCGGCAAGCTCGCCCGCATCGTCATCGTTCAGCTCGGCAACAACGGGCCATTCCGAGCCGGGCAATTCGACGCGGTGATGGACGCACTGCGCGACGTTCCCCAGGTCGTCTGGGTCAACGTGCGGGTGCCGCGGGACTGGGAAGCGCACAACAACCGGATCATCGAAAGCGGTCTCGCGCGCTACCCGAACGCGCGACTCGTCGACTGGTACGGCGCCACCGCCGGACGCCCGGAGTTGTTCTGGAAGGACGGCTACCACCCGCGACCGAAGGGCGCCGCGCTGTACGCCGACCTGGTCGCGGCCGCGCTGCACTGAGAGGCAGTCCCGCGGCGCGCTGGCCATCAGGGCAGTCAGCGACGGCGGGGCGGGGCCGCGGTGAGCTGGCCGCCGCGGACCGTGGCGCCCAGGACGATCGCGGCTGCGACGAGGACGATGTTCTTGATGATGTACTGGCCTTCGAGCGTCGGCGCCCAGGGAAAATGGGTGAAGGTCTGGCTCGGGAACAGGAATAGCGGCGTGATCGTGCCGAGCATCTGGGCAAAGAGCAGCAGCAGCGTGACGCGCATCCAGCGGCCAATGAACAGGCCGATGCCGATGGCGACCTCCCAGATCGCCAGGATCGGGACGGCCGTGGCAGCCGGCACCAGCCCGCCGCTCAGCCGCTCGATCGTCTGGCCGGCGAGGGCCTCAGCCGGGCTCGCACCGGGGAAGAGCTTCAGGGCTCCGAACCAGAAAAACACGACCGCCAGGGCAATCCGAAGGAAGAGCATTCCATGCTCCGCCATGAAGCTCGTGATCCGCCGGTCGGTCCGGTCGAATCGCTCTCGCAACGCTGTCGCCATCGCCCAGACCTCCTGCGTATCGCTCGGAACGGGCCGTTCCGTGCCCCTCTCGGACGAGAGCGTAGGCCCAAGTCCAGGCACCTGCTGGTCACCTGCGACGGTCCGGTGGTCGCGCCCGCGGTGACACCTCCTGACGATCGCCGTCGGGAAATGCCGCCAGGTCAGTCGGGGCCGCGTCCGGACGTGCGCCCCGGAATCGCCCGACGGCGATCGTCGGCGGAGGTCGCTCCGGCGGCGACCTCGTTGGGCTGAGCCCGGCGGACCGTGCAGCCCCGTCGTGGAATCGCCCGACGGCGATCGTCGGCGGAGGTCGCTCCGGCGGCGACCTGCCGGCGGCGAGCTGCCGGCGGTGAGCTGCCGGCGGCGACCTCGGTGGGCTGGGCCATCGCCCAGCGACCCTCAGCAGCGGCTACTATCGTGGTGATGACCGCGTGCCGCAGGGAGACCTTCAACGATGGCAAAGCGAGTCCTGCTCCTGGTCGGCACCAAGAAAGGCGCCTTCATCCTCGAAAGCGACGCGGATCGCCGCGACTGGTCGCTGCGCGGGCCGCTGTGTGAAGGCTGGCCGATCCACGACCTGATCGTGGAACCGACGAGCGGGGCGATCCTGGCCTGTGGCGGCAGCCCCTGGTACGGCGAGGCGGTCTGGCGGAGCGACGATCTTGGCGGGACCTGGACGCATTCCTCGGCGGGTTTGACCTACGGCGACGACGGCCCGGCGATGCGCAGCGTGTGGAGCTTGGCGGCGACGGGCTCGAGCCTGTTCGCGGGGGTGGAGCCAGCCGGGCTCTTCCGGAGCGACGACGGCGGCGCGACCTGGACCCACGTCGAAGGCCTTACCAACCACCCGACCCGGCCCACGTGGGAGCCAGGCGCCGGTGGCCTCATCCTGCACACGATCGTCCCCCACCCGACAGATCCCGCCCGGATGTGGGTCGGGATTTCGGCGGTGGGCATCTTCGAGTCGCGCGACGGCGGGCTGACCTGGGAGCCGCGCAACCAAGGCGTCAGGGCAGACTTCATGCCTGACCCACATCCGATCACCGGCCAGTGCGTCCACAAGTTCGCACCGGCGGCGGGCCAGCCGGAGACGCTCTACCAGCAGAACCACTGCGGCGTCTACCGCTCCGACGACGGCGGGGCACGCTGGGCGGAGATCACGCCTGGCCTGCCCAGCGAGTTCGGCTTCCCGCTGGTGGCTCACCCTCGCGACCCCGACACGGCTTGGGTCATCCCGCTCAATGGTGCCGACCAGGGTCGCTACATGCCCGGCGGGCACGCGACGGTGTGGCGCACGCGCGATCGCGGCAACTCGTGGACCAGCCTCGACAACGGGTTGCCGACGAGCGATGCCTTCCTGTCCGTCCTGCGCGAGGCGATGGCCCGCGACACCCTGGATCCGGTTGGAGTCACGTTCGGGACGAGCACCGGCCAACTCTGGCACAGCACGGACGAAGGCGATTCCTGGCGGATGATCACCGACACGCTGCCCGAGATCTGGGCGGTCGAAGCGGTCGTCCTCGACGGCTGATTGCATGGCGACGGTCCTCCTGCCGCGCTCGCTGCTGGCCCTCTTTCCGGGCGCCGATCGTCGACACGAGGTCACCGGCCAGTCCGTCGCGGACGTGCTGACGGCGTTGGACGCAACCATCCCGGGGCTGCGCGACCGGCTGGTCGAGGCCGGGCCGCGGCTGCGACCCCACATCAACGTCTTCGTCGACGGGTTGCCCGCCGATCTGACGACGCAGGTCACGGCGCGGGCGGTCGTGCACGTCATCCCGGCCGTCTCGGGCGGTTGATCCGCGCCGCGCCGGGCGCCCTCAGCCGCGCGGCCCCAGCAGGGCCTCGAATGGATCGAATGATTCGGTCCGCTCGGCGACGGCGTCACCCCTGCGCGCCGACGCCGCTCCGCCACCCGGGCGATCGCCGGCCACCGTTCGCCAGCCTTGATCGGCGAGTCGCTCCAGGGTGGCCACGGCCGCGCTGATCATCGATCGGGCGTGATCAAGCGCGGGCCCAGTCAGGTTGCCGGGTTCGGTCGCCGCGGCGACTTCGGACGCCACCGCCGAGCCCGCACGAAGGCCCCGCGCCGCCTCGTCGTCCGCGTCGCCCCACGGGTCGAATTGGCGCATGACGAAGGCGATGTCGCCCGCGTGGGCGGCGGCCGCGGCATGCACGAATGGCCAGATGGCCGATGCGGCCGACCCGGGCGGCGGCTCGACAAAGGCAAACGGATGCCCCGGGAAGAGCGCTCGCCGGACGGCGACCTGGGCGATGGCCCGGGCCGCGGGCGCGGGCTCGTCGGCGACCCAGGGCGGCAGCGCACCCACCACGATCTGGTCGGCCGGCAGACCATCGCCGCGCGCGAGGGCCACCCCGATGAGCTGCAGGGCAAGTGCCCGCCCGGCTCGCGTCGCCGGATCCGAGGGCATGCCGGCCGACAGGTCCGGTGCCACGACCAGCGGACCCGGCCCAACCACGATCGCGGTTCCGGCACGGCGGGCGAGCCGGTGGGCGAAGGCGTGGTCGGCCAGGGCCCGGTCGGGCTCGACTCCGTCGGCAACGATCTCGGCGATGGCATCCGAGGCGATCAGATCGATCCGCTCGAAGGCAGCCACCACGGCGCCTTCGGGTGCCCCGAGTGCGGGCACCACGGTTGCCAATCGCACGTATCCCCGTCGCTCGGCGGCGGCGCGATCGATCGCCATGCGCAGCGCCGTCAGGGCACGCTGGCTGCCGATCGGGGCCGGATCGGCGAGCTCGCGGCCAGGCGCGCCCCGGGCACCCTCGCGCGGCCGCCACTCGGGCACCTCGACCCCGGCCGCGCTCAGGCGGGCGGCCATCTCCCGCCCGATGGGCACCTCGATCCGGATCAGGTCCACGCCAGCGGCGACGAGTGCCGTTGCCTCCTCGAGCGCTGCGTCTTCGTCGGCTTGATTGAGGGTGGCACCCAGCCACGGCCGGGGCGCGTCGCCCACGATCGCCATCGTCTCGAGGCGGGCGGTCCGCTCCGCATCGATCCGTTCGATTGCCGCATTCGCCAGGCGGTTGGCCTCGATCTCAGCGACGGCCCGCCGATCCGGCTCGCGCAGCAGGGCGGCCTCCAGGGCGAGGTCGACCGCGCCCGACGCCACGTCCAGCGCGAGCTGCTGCGGATCGAGGTCGTATTCGAGCAGGGCCATGGCGAACGGCAGGGTGATCGACCCGCCAAGCCCGCGAGCCTCGC
>JBKKDW010000162.1:0-2636 GCA_046708025.1 Candidatus Limnocylindrales bacterium | reverse complement strand
GCGTCGGCCAGGCGCGGATGTGACCCGACGCTCGCATCTCGACACCTGTCAGGGGCCGACCGAGATAGTGGTGGTCAGGCTGGTCGTGTAGGTCCCCGCCCGAGCCAGGGCCGGGATCGTCAGGTCTACACCCAGGGCCTGGGTGTAGGTGCCGCCGCCGAAGAGCAGGTTCGCCTGGAGGACCTTGCGCGCGACGTCGAGCGCACCGAGCGGGCTCGTTGACGGGACCTTCGGCCCGCCCGTGGCATCGATTGCCTGGCCGGACACGAGGACGGGCGCGGCCGCGGAGGTGAGTGAGAAATTCGATGCTGCGATGTTCGTCCCGCTGTTCGGTCCGGAGTAGACGAAGGCTGAAGCCTGGATCGTCACGTTCCAGCCAAGGCGCAGGGCGATGATCGACGTGTCGGTCGCGGTCAGGGTCATCGTCCCGGAAGATGTCTGATTCGTGTGGGAGTACGTGACCGCGGGCAGAGTCAGGTCCGCCACGGACGCGGAGAGCGCGGCGAGCACGGATCCAGTGGCCAGCAAGGCTCCGGCGAGGCCGCCGAACGTCCCTCGTGCCATGGCACGTCGATGGAGCATGACGGCGCTAGCCGTTCGAGGGGGTGTCGCGCTGCCGGCGCCGGGCCACGGTCAACACGCCGACCAGGACCGCACTGACGAGCGCACCGACCCCGAACGGCACCAGCCAGTCCATGGCTCGGACGCGTCCGATGATCGGCAGGTCGACCGTGTCGGTCGCGACCGCGGGCGGGTCGACGGTCGATGGCGGCCTGGGATCCTCGCCAACCACGAATGGTCGGGTCCCGGCCGCCGGGCCGCCCCGGCGCGGATCGGCCAGGTCGACGATCGCGAAATAGCGGCCGGGCGCCAGCCCGCGGTCCAGGACCACCTCGAGCCACGTCGACGTGTGTGCGTAGACCGATTCCATGGCGACCTCGCGGGCGTCGACCGGCTCGCCGGTCTCGGTCGTGATGCTCAGGGATCCCGCCGGTCGAAGCAGCAGATGGCCGACGTTGCCGATCCCGACACCGACCACGGACCGTCCCTCCAGGAACGAGTGTCGGGCGTCGCCCACCTGGAGCGCGGCCTGGGCGGGCCCTGGCACGGTGACCACGACGGCCACGGCGGATCGGACGAACTGATTGAACGCAACGCCCTCGCCCGACGACAACGGGTCCTCGTTTTCGATGATCAGGCTGGTGATGTACTCGCCTGGCCCGGTTGCGGCCGGCACGGCGACGACGAACGTTCGACGGATCGCCTGGCCCGGCTCGATGACCAGGACATCCGAGGGGTAGTCCAGCCAGGTCGTCAGGCCGG
Organism: Candidatus Limnocylindrales bacterium; assembly: GCA_046708025.1. Taxonomy (GTDB): domain Bacteria; phylum Chloroflexota; class Limnocylindria; order Limnocylindrales; family CSP1-4; genus SPCO01. The sequence continues at coordinate 1,313 of JBKKDW010000162.1, read as the reverse complement.
TCGCGGGCTCACCCCGCAGCCGCGCCCCGAATCCGCCGTTGATGATCGGGTAGACATCGGCCGCGAAGGTCCGGGCGGTGATGCTGGCCGCTCCGTAATTGGCCAGGTCGACCGTCAGCTGGGACGACTCGCCGGGCGTCAGCGTCAGCTCGAAGAAGGGCCCCTGCACGTCGACCGGCTCGATCGCCAGCCGGATCGGCTCGTCCGCGGCGAGGGTGACGGCCGCGACCGGCAGCAGGCCGAAGGTGGCCGCAGAGAGCCCGATCAGCGCAACGGCTACGCGTGAAAACCGCCCCGCCCTGCCTCGCGGTCGCATGGTGTCAGAGTGGCCGTGGTGGCCCATCCGGTCAAGTCGCGTCCGATCGACTCCGTCGCCGGTCGCGCCGAGAACGGCGGGGACTACGGCGCGGCCGCGATCGTCGTGGTCAGCGTCCCGGTATAGGTGCCGGCGCGGCTCATGGCGGGAACCGACAGCGAGACGCTGAGCGCCTGGGTGTAGATCCCGAGGCCGTAGTTAGCGTTCGCCTGGATCACCTTGCGCGAACTGTCGAGCGTCCCGACTGGGCTCACAACAGGGACCTTGGGGCCGCCGATGACGTCGACGGCCAGTCCCGCGGTCATCACCGGGGTCGCCGCCGCGGTCAGCGAGAAGTTGACGGCCGGAATGTTCGTGCCGCTGTTCGCTCCGGTGTAGACGAACGCGGAGCTCACGATCGTGACGTTCCAGCCGGCTCCCGTGCCGCTGGCGTCGTCGACCGTCAGGGTCATCGTCCCGGCATTGGACTGCGCAGAGTTCGAATAAGTGAGCGCGGTCAACGTCAGGTTGGCCACGCTCGCAGTGCGGGCGCCGCCGTTCACCACCTGGATGACCGTGTCGACCGCCAGGGCGGGCCCCGCGAGGGTTCCCGCGACCACCGATCCCACGGCGATCCCGAGAGTGATGCGCTGCCGGAATGAGGTCAAGCGCGTTGAGTAGGCCATGTCACGTCCTTCTTGAGCGGTCGAGGCCCGTGTCCGATCGAGTCGGTCGCCGCCAGTTGAGGCTAGCCGCCCGTTGGTGCTGGATGTCACATGACAATGGTCCGCGCCGGGTCACCCTGAAGGGCTACGGCAGGCGGTCGGCCGAGCGCCGGGCCAAACGGCCCCTGACGCCCCGGAGCGCTCCCGACGCGCCGCTATACTCCGCGCGATGTCCCCCCCCCTGGCGAAGTCCACCATTGCGACTGTCGGTTCCGGCGTGATGGCCGAGGCGATGATCGCGGGCATCCTGCGCGGCGGGCTGGTCCAGCCCGCCCAGATCGTGGCCAGCCACC
>JBKKDW010000161.1:0-3050 GCA_046708025.1 Candidatus Limnocylindrales bacterium | reverse complement strand
GGATGATGTTCTCGATGAGCCGCGACCGGCATTTGCCGCTCGGGTCGCTATGGGGGCGTGTCAACTCGACCTTCAAGACTCCGGCCAACGCTGCGATCGCGGTCGGGGTTCTCGCCGCGATCCCCATCCTGGTCATCGGGCCGGCGGGGGGTTTCTCGATCTCGATCGCGGCCACCGGGTTGATCTACCTGAGCTACCTGTTGTGCAACGTCGGCGTGCTCATCGCGCGCACGCGGGGCTGGCCTCGGACGCCGGCGTGGTTCAGCCTCGGCCGCTGGGGCATGCTCGTCAATGTCCTGGCGATCGTGTATGGCGGACTGATGCTGACCAACATCGGGATCTGGGCAGACGCGGGCCTGTTCGGCGACTTCGGTGGAGCCGGTCGAAACATCACGAATCCGACGATCGATGGGTTCCTCAAGCCGTTCGGGAACGAGATCGAGGGCATGCCTCCATGGCCGGTCTTCGAGACGCTGGTCCTGACGATCCTCGTCCTGGGTGCCATCTACTACCTTGTCGCCATTCGCGGAAGGGTGGCCGACGTCGAGGCGGACCTGGCAACAGAGGCCACCATCGGCTGATGTCCTCGCGGCTGACCGACGCGGTGCGGCCCCCGTGACCGATGCACAGCCGCTGCGCGGCGAGCTCCATGACGAGCTTGTCCGGGCGATGCAGAAGGTGCCGGAGCTGGCCGGACGCGGGCTGACCCTCACGGCGCTGTCCGGTGGCATCACCAACCGGAACTTCCGGGTGGATGTGTCGGGCACCTCCGAGTGCTGGGTGATCCGGCTTGCCGGCAACGATACCCATCTGCTCGGAATCAGCCGCGAGGTGGAGCATGCCGCGACCGTCGCGGCGGCCGGCGTCGGGGTCGGGCCGGAGGTGACCGCCTTCATCCGACCGGAGGGCTACCTTGTCACGCGCTTCATCGTCGGGACGCCGGTCTCGGACACCGCTGTCCATCGACCGGAGACGTTGCGACGGGTGGCCGATTCTCTCCGGCGCATCCACGACGGGCCGGCGATCCCGGGATTGTTCATCCCGCTCCGGATCTGCGAAGCGTACCGGGCACTGGCGATCGCCCGGCGCGTGCCGATACCGGCTGAGTACGCGGCCGCAGCCTCCATCGGACGCAGGATCGAGCTCGCCTTCCTGTCCGATCCGGTCGAATTGCGGCCATGCCACAACGATCTGCTCAATGCCAACTTCATCGACGACGGGGCGCGAATCCGGATCATCGACTGGGAGTACGCCGGGATGGGCGACCCATTCTTCGATCTCGGCAACTTCAGCATCAACCACGAGCTGACCGATGACGAGGATCGAATCCTGCTGGCTGCCTACGACGGTGAGGTCCGTCGGTCACGGCTTGCCCGCCTGACCCTGATGCGGGTGGTGTCCGACTTCCGCGAGGCGATGTGGGGCGTCCTCCAACAAGGCGTCAGCTCGCTCGACGTCGACTTCGTGGGGTACGCCTCGAGTCGCTTCGAGCGGCTGCTCGCGAATGCCGCGGACGCTCGCTTCGAGGCGGGCCTGGCCGAGGTCGGCAGCGGTTGAGGCGACGGCGACGATTCGGGACCGATCTCGAGATGCGTATCAGCCTGACGGGCAGCGCGTCCTGTCACTGACCCGATACGCTACCGCCGATGGCTGACCAGGCCCGTGCGGTGATCATCGGCGGCGGTGTGGGCGGGGCGTCGATCGCCTACCACCTGACCGAGCTGGGTTGGACGGACATCGTGCTGGTCGATCGCGCGGAGCTCACCTCTGGATCGACCTTCCATTCGGCCGGCCTCGTCGGCCAGCTGCGCGGCTCCGTGACGCTGACCCGGATGATGATGTACGGCGTCGACCTCTACCGCCGGCTCGCGGCTGAGACGGGCACGGATCCAGGGTGGCACGAGGTCGGGTCGTTGCGCCTGGCTTCCTCCCCGGAACGGTTCGAGGAGCTCCGTCGCCAGGCCGGCTGGGCCAGGACCTTTGGGCTGCCGCTCGAGCTCATCAGCGCGCATGAGGCGGGAGCGCACTTCCCGCTGATGTCGACGGAGGGCGTACTCGGTGCCGTCTACCTGCCGACCGACGGCTGGCTCGATCCATCCGGCCTCGCCCTCGCGCTGGCGGCCGGGGCGCGTGCCCGCGGTGCCCGGATCCGGACGCATACCCGAGCCGTCGATATCGGCACGAGGGCCGGTGCGGTGACTGGCGTAACCGTGGAGCACCGCGGTGAGCGCGAGGAGATCCAGGCGGAGATCGTGGTCAACGCCGGAGGCATGTTTGCGCCGGAGATCGGTCGGATGGTCGGCGTCAGCATCCCGATCATCCCGATGGCCCACGAATACCTTTTTACCGAGCCGATCGATGGGGTCCATCCAGGGCTTCCGCAGCTGCGCGACCCGGACAACCTGGTCTACTTTCGCGAGGAGGTCGGCGGGCTGTGCATGGGCGGCTACGAGCGCCATCCCGCGCCGTGGGGGCTCGACGGGATCCCGGCCGACTTCAACGGCAAGCTGCTTGCACCCGACTGGCCGCGCTTCGCCGAGATCATGGACGGCGCCGTCCGCCGGGTGCCCGCGATCGGCGACGCCGGGATCAGCCGCCTGATCAACGGTCCAGAGGCGTTCACCCCTGACAACGAGTTCATCCTGGGCGAGAGCGAGGTCCGCGGCTTCTTCGTGGCTGCGGGGTTCTGCGCCCATGGGATCGCCGGTGCCGCGGGGATCGGTCGGCAGATGGCGACCTGGATTGCCCATGGGGAACCGGAGCTCGACCTGTGGAAGATGGACATCCGCCGGTTCGGAGCGCAGTACAACTCGCAGGCCTATACGCTGGCGCGCACGACCGAGGTCTACGCGACCTACTATGACATCCACTATCCGAACGAGGAGCGTCAGGCGGGCCGGCCGCTGCGCACTTCGCCGACCTACGAGATCCTCGCGGGCCTGGGGGCGTCGTTCGGTGAGAAGTCCGGCTGGGAGCGCCCGAACTTGTTCGAGTCGAACGCCCCCGCCGGCGACGAGTCGCTGCGGCCGCGCGGCTGGGCCGGGATGCAC
>JBKKDW010000160.1:0-10779 GCA_046708025.1 Candidatus Limnocylindrales bacterium | reverse complement strand
CGCTCGACAGGGCCGGCACGATCCGGGCCATCGCCGCGGCATACTCCGGCTCGGCCGCGCGCAGCTCCGCGGCGTCGAGGCTGCCCGGCGCCGACACGAGGCGCCCGACCGCGATCCGCTCGACCTCCGGCCAGTCGACCAGGCCCCGGCGCGCCGCGCGCTCGGCATGCCGCCCGACGACCGTGGCCGCGGCCCCGAGGGCAGAGCCAAGCAGGAAACCAGCCTGCCAGCCGCGATCGTCGCGCCACGAATTCGGCCGGTCCTCACCGCCCCCGCGGTCGGAGCGCCGGCTCATCGCGCGCCGATCGCCAGGTCCACCGATTCCACGTCCGGGAAGTCGGCCCCGAACAGGCGGCCGGCCAGGGTGTGGAAACGTTCCGGATCGCCGGTCGTGAGCTGCGCGTGGACCGCCGCCGCACCGCCCGACGGTCCGTCTCTCTCGAGCCCGTTCACACCCAGGAGCTCGGCCAGGGCCGACGCCGTCGCCGTTGCCGAATCGACGATCGCCACCCCGTCACCGACCTGGGTGGCGATCAGCGCGCGAAGGAGCGGGTAGTGGGTGCAGCCGAGGAGCAGGGTGTCGATGGTCGCCCCGGGCGGCTTGGGAAAGATGAACTCGCCGGCTGCGTCGCGTTCGCCGAACAGCGGCGCCAGCGCGTCCGCCACCGTCAGCTCTGCCGCCGAGCCCGCCAGGACACCCGCCTCCACCAGGGGCACGAGCGTCGGCGTTGCGTGTTCGTAGACCTCGATGGCCGGGTTCTCGTCCTTGATCGCGCTGAAGTAGGCGTGCGAGCGGATCGTCGCCGGGGTGGCAATGACCCCGACCCGCCGGTTGCGCGAGGCGAGGGCGGCGGCCGAGGCACCGGGCCGGATCACGCCCAGGATCGGCAGGTCATAGCGCCGGCGCAGCGCACCGATCCCGACCGCGGTCGAGGTGTTGCAGGCGACCACGATCGCCTTGACATTGCGCTCGGCCAGGGCGTCGAGCGCTTGGCTCGAGAACGCCAGGACCTCCTCGTCGGAGCGGGTGCCATAGGGCGCGCGGGCGTTGTCGCCGAGGTAGATGGTCGATTCGACGGGCAGGCGCCGCACGATCTCGCGCAGCACGGGCAGCCCGCCAACACCGGAGGCGAAGACCCCGATCGGTCGCGGGTCCGGCATGACGGCGGTCAGGTCCGCCCGGCGAAGGACGCCAGCCGGCCGGCGTCGAGCAGTTCAGTGGCGGTTCGGTTGACGTCCTGGCTGATCGGCGCATTCGGGCTGGCCAGGACGAACGGGACGCCCTCGTTATTGGACTGCACGACGAGCTTGCCATCCGAGACGACCTTGTGTTCGGGCATCCGACCCAGTGCCCGTTCCAGGTCGGCTGGATTGATGCCGCCCGCAAAATCGGACCGATTCACGAGGTAGCGCACCTTGGACGCCGGATAGCCGATCGCCCGGAACGTGTCGGCGATGGCCATCGTGCTGTGGATGGTGGTCGAGTCGTAGGTGACGATCTCGATGATCGCGTCGCTGGCGTCGAGAAACGCCAGGTTGATGTCGTTGAGCTGGCAGGACATGTCGATGACGATGCAGGCGTAGACCCGGCGCAGCAGCGAAAGGATCTTCTCCACGTCGCGCGCGGTCAGCATCTCGGACATCTCGATCCGGGGCGGGGCGAGCAGAATGTCGATCCCGGACGGGTCGCGCCACAGGACGTCGCCCAGGTCCGACTCGGCGATGCGATCGGTAGGCAGGTCCAGGATCGAGGGCGCATCCACCGGCACCTTGAGCAGGGCGCGCAGGTCACCGAACTGGAGGCTGCCATCGATCAGGACGGTCCGTTGCTCCATCTGGGCCAGGGCGACCGCCAGGTTGAATGCGATGGTCGTCTTGCCGACGCCACCCTTGGGCGAGAAGACGCTCATCAGCCGCGTGGAGCCGACCGCCTGGCGAGCCTCGAAGTCGTTGCGCACCTGGGCGATCCGGGTCATGAGGTCGAAGCCCGAGAAGGGCATCGTGAGCACGCCGTGGATGCCCATGAGCGGGTTCGGCTCGACCGGGTTCTGGGGCACGGTCAGCACGATCACCGGCACTTGAAGGGCGTTGGCGTGGATCTGCTCGACGAGCTTGAGACCCTTCACCCGGCCCTGGAGGAGGGCGTCCACCAGCACCACGTCGGGGCGCATCTCGTTGATGGCCGCGATCACCCGACCACCCTCGGTCAGGACGTCGAGCAACTTGACCCTGGCCTGGGCCTCGAGCAGGCCGCGGATGTATTGAGCGACCTGCGGCACGTCCTCGACGATGAGCAGGCGCGTCTGATCACTGGGCGGCATCCGTTCGACGATACCACGAGGATCGGTCGCGGCCCCCAGCCGGACGTCCCGGGTGACGACGGCCGGGAGGTACCGTTCCGGTCAGGGCCGGAGCGCAATCAGGCCCTGATCGCGATCAGGATTGCCCGCTCGCTGCCCGGTCCCAGCGGGCCGAGCCCGTAGTCGCCGGCCAGCAGCTCCACGGTCAGCCCGGCGTCCTCGGCGAAGCCGCGCAGCTCGTCGGCTGAGACGAGTCGCAGCCGGTCCCGGCGGATCCACCGTCTGGTGCCGGCCCCCTGGCCGCCCTCCTCGAAGATCGTGGTCAGGGTCACGGACGCGGAGGCGGCATCGTGCTGGGCAGACCCGACCTTGGTCACGATCGCGCCGGTCTCCGGGTCGAGCCGCGGCCACTCCAGGCTGATCCGACCATCGAACCGGGCCAGATCCTCGGCATCGGGGATCCAGATGTCGACCACCGCCAGGCCTCCTGGCCGGAGATGCTCGGCCAGGGTCCGCAGCGCCGCGCGTTGGGCGGCCCGCGTCGGCAGAACCAGGAGCGAGTTGAGGGCGATGAACGCAAGTAGGAACCCGCCGCCCGCCGGCAGGCGGAGGTCGACAAGATCGGCCTCGACGAGAGTCAGCCGTGCTGCGGCGGCTGGCCCGGCCGCCTGTGCCCGAATGCGCGCCCGGTCAAGCATGGCCGTGTCTCGGTCGACCCCGGTCACCTGGTGACCGGCCTGGGCGAGCGGTACACCCAGCCGGCCGCTCCCCACGGCGAGCTCCAGGACTGGCCCGGCCGCTCGATCGGCCAGCGCGAGATAGAGGTCGAGATCGCCTGGATCGTCGATCAGGTCGAGGTCATAGAGCCGGGCGAGCGCTGCGGCGGTGGTCGGATCGGGTTTCTCGAGCCCGTCGGTGGTGATCGGGCTAGCCCTCCCAGCGCACGCGCTGGCCGGCCAGGCGACGAACGGCGAGAGCGCTGATCGCCTCGAGGGCGGCCCGATTGGCGGCCATCGCGGTCGTCTCGGCGTGGTCGTACGGCGGCGAGACCTCGACGATGTCCATGCCCGCCAGCTCGACCACGCCCACGACCTGGCGGATGGCCCGGAGGACTTCGCGGGTCAGCATGCCGCCCGGCTCGGGCGTTCCGGTGCCGGGGGCCATGCCAGGGTCGATCACGTCGATGTCGATTGACAGGTAGATGGAGTCCGGCCCGTCGAGCGCCTCGGCGATTGCGTCGGCGATGACCGCCTCGGCGCCACGTTCCTCGATCTCGCGCATGAGGTGCCAGCGCAGCCCCTGGGCGCGCATCCACTCGAACGTTTCCCGCGGCGGCCAGTACCCGCGCAGGCCGACCTGTACGAAGTTGCGGCCCTTGACCGCACCGGACTCGATCAGCCGGCGCATCGGCGTGCCGTGGCTGGCCAGGACGCCGTGCGAGTCGCTGGCCGTGTCGGCGTGGGCGTCGAAGTGGACGATCCCGATGCTGCCCGGGCGGCGGACCTCGGCAACGGCGGTGGCGGCCGGCCAGGTGATCGAGTGGTCGCCGCCGAGGATGATCGGGATCGCCCCGCTCGCGGCGACCTGGCGAACCTTCCGGTAGACCATCGCGTGGCCGCGCTCGATCCATGACGGAACGATGTTGGCGTCGCCGGCATCGACCACGGTCAGGACGTCGAACGGGTCCACGTCGAGCTGGAGCGAGTGAATCCTGCCCGACGTGTACTGCGCCTCGCGGATCGCCCGGGGCCCGAACCGGGCGCCCGACCGATGCGTGACGGCGTCATCGAATGGTGCCCCAACGATGGCCACGTCGACGGCGCGGCGGCGCAGCTCGGCCGGGTCGGTGATCCAGGGCAGGTTCATGAACGTGGTCGGTCCGACGTAGGTCGGAAGATCGAAGTCGTCGAACGTCTCGAACGGCTGGTCCCAGCCGTTGCGGGCCGCCAGGTCGCGCTCCAGGTCAGGCTCGTTGGGCCGCTTGGCCACGGAATCCTCCGGAGACGGTCGCGGCTGCACGCCGCGGGGAGTCAATCCGTCTCGCTGGGGGCGCCGCCGGTTAGAAGCCATCGTCCAGCGGGGCGCGTCAGGATGGATGGTAGCACCGGAGGTCGCCAGCCCTATGCGCTTTTTCCGATCGGCAGCTTGGTCACCGTTCCGCTGAAAGTGTCGCCTCCGCGATGAGCGCCAGGGCGATCATGAACAGCGCGATCGGCAGCTCCAGGAGCTCCTGGACACGGAGCACGATCAGGACGGCGACGATGATCCCGACCCATGACGAGCGCCGGATCGCGCGCAGCCAATCGCCCCGATAGGCGATCTGGCGGTGGCGGCCAAAGACGGTGAGCCAGCACAGGGGCACGAGGGTCAGGGCTGCCGCCAGCCCGATCAGGGCCGCTCCGACGAATCCGGCGCCAGGGTCGGCGACGGGGTCCCGGGTGGTCACCACGAGACCGACGAGGAACCAGACCACCACCGCGGCCGCGAAGAATCCGAGGTTGGCCAGCCGGTCACGCGGTTCCATGACGATCGAGTCTAGGCCCTCCGAACCGTCGTCCGGGGCATGCGGCGCGATCCTCCACGCGAGGCGATCCATGGTCGATCGGTTCTCCGGTGCCAGCCGCACTGAGGCGGGTCGCGAACGATGCCCGACCGGATGTCAGCCGTCGAGTCGGGCGAATGCCCTATCGCGGCGCGGCCATTGGACGGGCGCGGCCCGGCGGCCGTCAACGCGCGACGCTGGACGGGCAGATGGCGCGAAAGGCGCAGTAGGTGCAGGCCAGGTAGTCCGGCGTAGCCGTGTAGTCGCGGGCACGCATGCCGGCGGCGGCCCGGGCGATCCTGGTCCGGGCGCGCGCCAGGCGTTTGGGATCGATCGCCACCCGGCCGATCAGGCCGGACTCGAGAAAGTGGAGGGCGACGGCATCGGGCAGCCGACCGGTCATCGCCTCGTAGCCCATCGCATAGATCTGGAGCTGGAGCGAGTCGCGGGCACGCTGGCGGGCCTTGGCCGGATCGCGCACGTCCGACGACTTGTAATCGGTGATGGTCACCCGCTCAGGGCCGAGCATGTCGAGCGTCGGCGAGATCACATCGGCACTCGGCGTTGGAGCGGACGCCTGACCGGGTGGGTCAACGGTCCCCTCCCCCGCGGGCTCGATATCGACGCGATCCCAGCGGCCGCGGATTCGATCGCCGCCGAGAACGAAGCTGAATTCCCGCTCCACGTAGGTCGGCACGACGGCATCTGGCAGGAGCTGGGCCGCCCGAAAGCGATGGAGCGCCGCGCGTCCGGCGTCGAGCCGGGCCTCCTCGTGAGCGCGGCTCACGAATCCCTCGTTCGTCCAGGCCGCCTCGAATGCCTCGTCGAGCTCCGCCTCGCTCATCACGGATCCCTTGGCCTGGCGGTTGTGGAAGAGCTGGACGGCCTTGTGCAGCGCGGCTCCGTAGATGATCGCGTGATGCGGCGCGAGTGGCACGCGCAGCACGTGGGCGAACTTGTATTTGAGCGGGCAGGTCAGGTAGTCGTCGATCTGGTAGAAGCTGAGCGACAGCGGCTCCGTGATCGGGCCATCCCGTGAGGTCGCCGGCGCCGCCGCCGCATCGAAGGCGGCCAGTCGCTCAACCGGCGTCGAGGCGCGCGCACCAGCCCCCGGCACGCTGGACTGGGCCGGCAGGTCCAGTGCCTCGAGCACGAACGGGGAGACCCGCCGCGCCCGAGCGCCGCCGTAGTCCGCCGCATGCGACAGGATCAACTCGTCGCGGGCCCGGGTCATCGCGACGTAGCACAGCCGGCGTTCCTCGGCCAGGGCGGACTCCGCCGTCGTTGGAACGCCCCGACCCACGCCGGCCGGGATCGCCAGGGTCTCGCCGCGACCGATCAACGGGAATCGCCCGGCGACCAGGCCCGGGAGGAAGACGACCGGAAACTCGAGGCCCTTGGCCTTGTGCACGGTGAGCACCGCGACCGCGTCCGCATCGGGATCCAGCTCGGCGGTGGCCGGGTCGTCCCCGGCCTCGATCAGCGTCCCCAGGTGGCGGGCCACGAAGATCGCCCGATCGTCGGCGAGCAGCGACGACTGGGCTCGCACGATCTCGAAGAACCGGGCAATGTTCTGGAGCGCCTCCTGGCATGCCGGCGAGTCCGTACCGACCAGGCGGGAGAGCAGCCCGCTGCCGTGCAGGAAGCGATAGAGCAGCTCGCCGGCCGGTCGCTCATGCGCCATCTGGGCATACCCGCGCAGGTCCTCGACCAGCTTGTGAACGGTGGCCCGCGTCGTCGGCCCGACGCGCAGGATGCCCGGTTGTCGATCCAGCTCGTCCAGCACGGCCCAGACGGATCGGTTGCGCCGGCGGGCCATGTTGACGATCGCGGTCAGGTCCTCGCCGCCCAGCGCGTAGGCCTCCGACGCACCGAGGGCGTACAGATCGACGCTCGACTCGAGGTCGGCCACGACGCGCAGAAACGCCAGCAGCAGCCTGACCTCAGGCCGCGCGTAGAGACCGGAGGTTCCCGAGAATCGCCAGGGGATGCCGGCCATGTTCAGCGCGCGCAGGATCGGGTCCGCGTGGCCGTTGGTCCGGACCAGGATGGCATGATCGCGCGGGCCCGCTCCGGCGGCCACCCGGCGGGCGATCTCGCCGGCCATCCAGTCGGCCTCCTCGGAACCCGACGCGAACACCTCCAGCCGAACCGGAGCCGGCGCAGGCGAGGATCGCTCCGGCCGCAACCTCTTGACCACCCCGGCCATGACCTCCAGGCGGTCCGGGTCGTTGAACCGGACCAGGCGGTAGGCCGCATCGAGAACCGGCGCCAGCGAGCGGTAGTTCCGGCGCAGGACAATCGTTTGAGCTCCGGCATAGCGATCCTGGAAGGCCAGGATGTTGTCCACCGCCGCTCCCCGGAAGGCGTAGATCGCCTGGTCGTCGTCGCCGACCACAGTGACGTTGCGATGGCCTTCGCTGAGGAGCGCCACGAGCTCCGCCTGCGCCCGGTTGGTGTCCTGGAACTCATCGACCAGGATGTACCGGAAGCGACCTGCGATCGCTGCTCGGGACGCAGCGGAGTTGCGCACGAGTCGCAGCGCGAGCGCAACCTGGTCACCGAAATCGATGCAGCCGTTGGCTGCCATCAGGTCCTGGTAGGTGCCGTACGTGCGGGCGAGCTCGACCTGTCGACGGGCCTCCTCGGCGCCGGCATCGGCCGCGTCCCGCCCACCTTCGCTCGAAGCGCCGTCGCTCGACGCCCCGGCGGCCTCGGCGACCCGGGCCGCGTCAAGGGCCAGACGCTCGGCGTGCGCGCAGTAGTCCGCCGGGGAGATGTCCTCGTCCTTGCAGCGGCTGAAGAGGGTCGCCAGCGCCGCCAGGAAGCGGGTGGGGTCGCCCAGTGGCCGGTAGGCATCAAGCTCGAACTCGAACAGATGCTCGCGCAGGAAGATGACCACTTCCGGCCGCGACAGGACGCGCACATCTGTGGGCAACCCCAGCTCCAGCGCGAATTCGCGAATGAGGCCGTCGCCAAAGGCGTGGAAGGTCGAGATGGCGGTGTCCGTGTAGCCGTAAGGAACGAGCTGATCGACTCGCACCGCCATCTCCTCGGCCGCCTTGTCCGTGAAGGTCAGGGCCAGGATCTCGGAGGGCTTCGCGCGACGGGTGGCGATCAGCCAGGCGATCCGGCGGGTGATGACCTGGGTCTTGCCGGTCCCCGCCCCGGCCACGACCAGGAGCGGCCCGGTGCCGTGGGTGACGGCGCGAAGCTGATCCGAATTGAGACCACCGAGGAGCGCCTCGAGGCCGGGCGCCGCCACTCTTGCCGGCGCCGAGTCCACCATCGGGACGAGATCGCGCCAGGCCGGGATCTGTTCGAGTGGCGACGGCTCGCGACGGCGTCGAACCCGCGCGGAACTCACCATGGACTCGGGTGCGATGGTCCGGCCGGGGGGTTGCGGGGGCATGCTCCGAGCATCGCCGGCCGCCGTGCCACCTTGGGTGTCAGGCTGTGGCCTGTTCGATGGCCGCAGTTTCCTCGGCCGACAGGCCGGCGTCGGATCGACCGCTCTTGATCGCCTTGGCGTAGACCCGTGTCCCGGTTCGCGCGTGCAGGCTGGACAGAATCCAGCCGTCGCCCGTCGCGTCGAGCAGGACGAGCGCGAAGCTCTGGTTCCCGCCAGTCTCCTCGAATGGGTTGTAACGGACGAGCCCAACGCGCTGGAACGCCCGCTGCTGGGCGACCTCCAGGATCGCCGTCCGCGCCGCCACGTCATTGAGCTGGCGCGACACCGCGAAGACCTTCTCGAGGTGATCGTCGAGGATCGCCTCGATGCTGCGTCCGTCCGACCCGCGCGTGATCCCCTTGAGTCGAGCATCGAGACTTCGGGTCCGCCGAGCCAGGATCACGCACGCGACGGCCAGCGCCAGGACGATCGCGATGAGACCGACAACGAGCGCGCTGAGGCTTGGCTGGACGAGCGCGTCGAGATCGATCCGAGGGTCCTCCGAACGGCTTTCGAGTCTAGCAGGGCACCCGAATCGCAGCCGGTGCTATCCTCCGAGCCGATCCGATCCGACCCAATGTCCAGCGATGGAGGCCTGCGACCGCTCATGGCCAAACGCGTCAGAGGCACGATGACCCGACCCGGCCAGCGCCGGCCGATGCAGCGCCCTGCCGCCCGTCCGCCGTCTGCCGCCCCGCCCGGCACTCGGGTTGAGGCAATGGCAGCCCGCCCGGCAGCGCTCACCCCCGAGGAGGAAGCGCGGGCCGCGCAGCTCGAAGCCGCGATCGTCGCCCAGGAACGACAGGCCGAAGCAGGCCGCCGCCAGCACGCACCGCGTGTCGCCTCCGATGCCGTCGTCCGATCTAGCTCGCCGTTGGCGGTCGCGGCCGCCAGCGAGTACGGTTACGTGGCCCGGGATGTCCGCAAGGTCGCCGTCGTGGGTGGATCGCTGGTCAGCCTGCTGGTGGTGGTGTGGGCCTTGACCCAGGTCACCGGAGTCACCCTCTAGCCCCTTCGATCCGGGTCGGCTCACCCAGGGCGCGTTACCATCGGCCCATGCCTTCCGTCCGGCGAACCTTCGGCGCCAGACCCGAAGCACTCTTCCAGCCGCCCCCCGAGCGGCAGCCTCTCGCGGCCCGGATGCGTCCGCGCAACCTCGATGAATTCGTGGGGCAGGAGCATCTCGTCGGTGAACGCGGCCCGCTCCGTCGCAGCGTCGCGCGCGGCCATCTGTCGTCGCTCCTGCTATGGGGCCCGCCAGGCACCGGCAAGACCAGCCTGGCCCGGCTGCTCGCGGCCGAGATCGGCGCCCATTTCACCAGCCTGTCGGCGGTCATGTCCGGCGTCGCCGAGGTCCGGGCCACGATTGCCGAGGCCCAGGAACGGCTGAACCTGCACGGTACGCGTAGTATCCTGTTCCTCGACGAGATCCATCGCTTCAACAAGGCCCAGCAGGATGCCCTGCTGCCCCATGTCGAGGACGGCACGGTCACCCTGATCGGGGCGACGACAGAGAACCCCTACTTCGAGGTCAACGCCGCGCTCCTGTCGCGGATGCGGGTCTGGCGCCTGGAGCCGTTGACCGACGAGGAGGTCGCGACCGTCGTCCGCCGTGCGATCGATGACGACCAGCGCGGTCTGGCCGGCCCGCTCGGCCCGGACGGTGGGGTGACCCTCCCGGAGGCGGCCTTTGACCATCTCGTCTCGCTCGCCGGTGGTGACGCCCGAGCCGCCCTGAACGTCCTTGAAGGCGCGACTGCCCTGGCCGAAGCCGAAGGCAGGCGCGAAGGCAGCGGGCCGGTCAGCCCGGGTCTCGAGGATGTCGAGGCGGCCGCCCAGCAACGCGTGCTGGCCTACGATCGAGCCGGCGACGGGCACTACGACACGGTCTCGGCGTTCATCAAGAGCCTGCGCGGCAACGATCCGGATGCCGCCCTGTACTGGCTGGCGGCCATGATCGCGGCGGGCGAGGATCCCAAGTTCATCGCCCGACGCCTGATCATCAGCGCGTCCGAGGACGTCGGCAATGCCGATCCGCGCGCTCTCCAGGTCGCCGTTGCAGCGGGCCACGCCCTCGACTGGATCGGCCTGCCCGAGGCGCAGTACGCGCTCGCCCAGGCCACCACCTACATTGCGACCGCACCCAAGTCGAATCGATCAGGCAGCGCCTACTGGGCGGCCGTCTCGGACGTCGAGGCTCACGGCGCACTGCCGGTTCCGCTGCACCTGCGCAACGCCGCGCACGGGGCCATGAAGCAGCATGGCATTGGTGTCGGCTACCGCTATACGCACGACTTCGATGGCGCCGACGTTGAGCAGCAATACCTGCCCGACGCGATCGTCGCGCGCAGCTACTACCTGCCGACCGATCAGGGCTACGAGGCGACGATCGCTGCCCGGATGGCGGCCCGAGCCGACGCCCGTGGCGCAGCGAAGGCGGCCGGTCGCACGCCGCCATTCACGATCCCGGGGCCCGTGGTGAAGCC
>JBKKDW010000159.1:0-7402 GCA_046708025.1 Candidatus Limnocylindrales bacterium | reverse complement strand
GCTCGCGCATCGCGCCCTCGAGCGTCCGCCAGATCATCTGGCCCTTGGGGTGCCAGAACGCGGATCCCGGCGACACGACATGGAAGCTGAACAGGTCGAGCTGTATACCGAGCCGGCGGTGATCGCGTTTCTTCGCCTCATCGCGCCGCCACAGGTACTGATCGAGCTCCGCCTGCGACGGCCAGACCGTGCCGTAGACGCGCTGGAGCATGTCGCGCTTCTCGTCGCCGCGCCAGTACGCGCCCGCGACCGCGAGCAGCTTGAACGGCCCGATGTCTCCGGTCGACGCGACGTGCGGGCCCTTGCACAGGTCGACGAACGGGCCATGCTCGTAGACGGAGGTCGGCGGCATCGGCGCGCCATCGCTCTTGGACTTGGCCGCCAGATCGTCGAGGATCTCGACCTTGAACGGCTGCTGACGCTCGAGGAAGAACGCGCGCCCTTCGGCCGGCGCCAGCTCGCGTCGGGCGAACGGGTGGTCCGCCGCGACGCTGTCGGCCATCCGGGCCGCGATCGCCACGAGATCGTCAGGCGTCAACGTCCGCGGCAGTGCAAAGTCGTAGTAGAACCCGTCGGCGATGGCCGGGCCGATACCCAGCTTCGTGCCCGGGAACAGGTCGAGGACCGCCTCGGCCAGGACATGCGCCGTCGAATGACGCATGGCATCCAGGTCGCTGTGGGCGCCGGCATCGAGCAGCTCCTCGGCGGAGCCGCGCTCGGGTGCCTCGAGGCCAACTTCGTCCGCCGCGTCGATCCGTTTGTCGTCCGTCAATATGGGCCTCATTGGAGAATCGAACACCCCTCATCCCCGGACAGGACGAGAGGCGATCTCGGCGACGTGATGGTGGGCGACACTGGACTCGAACCAGTGACCTCTTGCATGTCAAGCAAGTGCTCTAACCAGCTGAGCTAGCCGCCCTTCGTCGCCGGTCCCCGCTTCCTTGACCACCGATCCGTTGGCTCGCGGGTGTTCCAGGTCCGCGCCGGAGCCGTAGCCGCAGAATCGAGGAGCCAGCGGCGAGCGGCATCATACCCCCAGCCACCCGAGGGCGACAACGCCCGACGACCGGCCGCCTACTGGGCGGCCACGACACTGCCCGGGGACAGAAGCACGTTCGAAGCGGTGCAACCCGCCAGCGAACCGGCGCAGCCGCTGACCGCCGCGTTGATCGCGCCCAGCGCGGCGCTCGCGGAGGCCTTGATTCCGAGGCCGGTGATGGTGATCTGCTCGATGTTGAACGAGTCCGAGTCGACGATGCTGATGGTGAGCACGTTGGCACGACTCAAGGTTGCGCTGGCGCCCAGCGAGCCCGGCGCCTCGATCGACGGCGTGCCGGTGAACCCGAGCGTGTCCGGGAGCCCGGCGTGATCGGTCAGGGTGACCTGGAGCGAGCCGGATCCGGCGGTGATCGCGGCGTTGGCGACCTCCGTGAACCTGAGCACGAGCGCAGCGGCCGATTCACCATCCTGCGCGATCTCGCCCACGGCCGTCACCTCGACCGGGGCAAGGGCGATCGGCGGACGCGTCGGCGGGGGCGGCGTGGGATCGCTGATGCAGCCTGCCACGCACACCAGGATGCCGAGACCGGCGAGTCCGAGGCGCAGAACGCCGCGCCGCACCTGTTGCCGCCCTCTCACCGCGGCAGCGGCAGGGCCGCCTCGAGCAGTCCGGCCAGCGAGGCAGCGAACGTCGCTGTCAGGTGGTGGTCGTCGCGCTGGACGATGACGTCACCGATCACCGCCTGGCACGGATCGCTCGGGCAGATCGCGTCGGACAGGTCGATGACGGTGGCATTCGCGGCCATCGCGGCTGCCCGCTCCCGGACCTGTGGTCGCCGACCGAACGCCTCGAGCCGGGATGTCGCGCATCGAGTGATGTCGCTGAGGTTCTGTGACAGGCAGACCGGCACGTCGACACGCGATGCGGGGGTGTCGGCCAGGATGGCGATCGCCCCCGGGATCTGGTTAAGCAATCGAGCCATCGCCTCGCCCTGCCTGGTGGGATCCGAATCAGCCTTGATCTCGGTCGGTAGCCAGCGATCCGAGGCCACGATGGTGAGGTCTGGTCGCTCCTCGATCAAGCGCTGGACGACGAGTGGCCGCCACGCCTCGCACTCGGTGAACCTGCGCTTGAGCAGCGGGGAGTAGATCGGCAGATCGACGAACACGCACGATGCCTTGGTGAAGACCAGGATGCGCCAGCCGTTGGCCTTCGAGATGGCCTCGACAGCCGGGAACCAGTGCGCCGCGTGGGAATCGCCGACGAGGGCCACCGTGAATGCACCGGCCGGGTCGCCGTACGTGCAATCTGGTGGCCTGCTGCCGCGCAGGCTCATGAAGCAACCGTCCCCGATGATCCGCTCCTTGTCGGAGCGGGCGGTGGCCAGGGCCGGCCGAATTCCGGCGGACAGCGGCCAGGGGTGCGGCACCGCCGTCCGGGACGCCGGGGACGGGGTGGACGGCGGCAGCGCGGCCGCCGTCGGCACAGAGGCGGCGGGTGGCTCGGTCGGAGTCGGGCGCGGGAGGTTGCTTCGGTACGGCGTGGCCTGCGGCTCCGATGAGGGAGTCGAGGTTGGGGTGGGCGCCTGATCGATGGCGGCGGCCAGCGGCGACGCGGCCGGTTCGGACGCTGGCACAACGCCCACCGCCGTTACCCGGCCGAGACTGTAGTCGCCGATTCCGATGGCAAGGACCGCCACTGCGGACGCCGTGGCCAGGGCCGTCGCCAGCACGAGCCTGGGGCGACGGGTCCAGAACCGGCCGCGCCGGAAGGGCTCCTCGACGAGACGCCAGCTCAGGGCGGCGACCACGACGGACGCCGCCCCCAGCGCGCCGCGAAACGCCAGCGGCAGCGCCTCGCCCAGGGCCAGCGCCGGCAGCACGAGGATCGGCCAGTGCCATAGGTAGAGCGAGTAGGAGATGCGCCCGATGAAGCGCACCGGCTCCCAGGTCAGGGCTGTCTGGACCGGCCCGCCGCGACCGCCACCCACGATCAGGGCGGCCGCACCCAGCGTCGGCAGCAGCGCGGCCGTGCCCGGATAGGGCGTCGCGAAGTCGATCAGGACGAACGCGGCAGCCACCAGGCCGACTCCCAGCCAGCCAACCGGCAGCAACAGCAGACGAGGGAGGCGCGTGAACCAGCCGGCCGCCACGGCGAGCAAGCCGCCCAGGGCTAGCTCCCAGAGCCGGCTGGGCAACGAGTAGAAGGCCCAGGGTGCGAACGCGTCGGTCAGCCACAGGGCGAACGCGAAAGAGCCGACCCCCAGGGCAACGATCGCGACCGCGAGTCTCCGGCGCGCCCTGAACGCGCTGAGGGCAACGATGACCAGGGCCGGCCAGATCAGGTAGAACTGCTCCTCGACCCCGAGCGACCAGAGATGGCGAAAAGGCGATGGCGCGATCTCGGCGAAGTAGTCCGTTGACTCCAGGGCGAAGCGCACGTTTCCCAGCGACAGCGCGGCCGCGGCCCCGTCCCTGGCGATCCCGGGCACCTGGAGCGGGGCAAGGATGAGTGCGGCGACGACCACCGTGACCGCGATCACGGTCAGGACCGCGGGCAGGATCCGGCGCATCCGGCGCGAGTAAAAGGTGCGCAGGTCGATCCGGCCGGTCCGTTCGTGCTCGCGCAGCAGCAGGCCCGTGATCAGGAAGCCAGAAATCACGAAAAAGATGTCGACGCCGCTGAATCCGCCACTCAGGCCGGGCAGGCCAACGTGGTACCACAGGACGGCGAGCACGGCGACGGCGCGAAGACCCTCGATGTGCGGGAGGAACTCGCGATTCGTCTGCGTGGTCAGGTCAGGATTGGAAATGAAGGGTGCTGCCTCGGCGGTTTCTGACTTGGGCGCGGTGTGCCCGCGAGGGGCGCCCGGCGACTACCCTACTGCACCTGTCCAGCCATGCCCCGCGGCGAGCGTCATCATCAACGGCATGACCATCGCTCAACCATACGACCTGATCGATGTCGGGGGCGGCGCCCGCCTGGAGCGCTTCGGCGAGCGAACGGTCGATCGGCCGCACCCTGTGGCGCTGGGGTCGCGACGGAATCCGGAGGCCTGGCGCCATGCCGACCTTCGCTTCGATCGCGAGCGTGGCTGGACGGGACCGGCCGCCCACGACAACCAATGGCCGGTCGAAATCGAGGGGCTGACCCTTGAGTTGCGCCCGACCGATGCCGGCCAGCTGGGCCTCTATCCGGAGCACGTCACGATGCTGCCGTGGCTGAAGGAGCGTGTCGCGGAGCGAGCAGTCGCGCCAGCCACGCCCACGATCCTCAATCTCTTCGCCTGCACCGGCCTCGTGACACTCGTCACGGCGGCGGTCGGAGCGGCCGTGACCCACCTGGATGCCTCTCGGTCGGCGGTGGCCTGGGGGCGGCGCAACGCGATCGCATCCGGCCTGGCCGAGCGGCCGATCCGCTGGATCGTGGACGACGCCGAGGCGTTCACCCTGCGAGAGGCGCGCCGCGGCCATCGCTACGCTGGCATCGTCCTCGATCCACCAAGCTACGGTCATGGACCCGCCTCTCGGCCCTGGCGCCTGGAAGTCGACCTGGCGGCGCTTCTGGCCGCCGCCGCGCGGGTGCTCGAACCCGATGGGTTCGTCCTTCTGACGGCCCACACGCCGGGCTTCGACGGCGATCGGCTGGCGGCCGCCCTGGGTCAGGCGATCGAACGTCCGGCCAGCGCGCTGACCAACGGGGCACTGTGGCTGTCCACCGCCGACGGCCGTCGGCTCGAGCTGGGTGCATTCGCGAGATCGGCCGGCGGCGCATGATGAGCCCGATGCGCTCCCCCGCCCCAACGCGGCTGACCAGCCATGCCAACCCGCGGGTCAAGGCAGCCGCGGCCCTGCGCGACCGGCGCGAACGCGATCGCTCCGGCCTGACCCTGATCGACGGCGTCCGCGAGCTGCGCCGCGCCCTGGATGCCGGTGCGTTCGTCGTGGAGGCGTTCATCTGCGAGCCGCTCCTGGCCGGCCCCGACGCGCGCGCCGTGCTGGACCGGTTGCGGGCGGACGGAACGGTGGTCCACTCGACCACCGAACCGCTCCTCGCATCGCTCACTTTCGGGCAGCGGACAGGGGGCGTCGTGGCCGTGGCGCGCATTCCGTCGGTCGCGCTCGGGGAGCTCAGCCTGCCGGCGGACCCGCTCGTCGCGGTCATCGAGGGCGTCGAGAAGCCCGGCAACGTCGGGGCGGTCATGCGCTCGGCCGATGGCGCCGGGGCAAACGCGTTGATCGCGGCGGACGCCCGCACGGACCTGTTCAATCCGAACGCGATCCGGGCCAGTGCCGGGACCGTCTTCAGCGTCCCGCTGGCGGCCGCCTCGACCGCCGAGACGATCTACTGGCTGCGCGGACGGGGCGTCCGACTCGTGGCCGCCCGGGTCGACGCCGAACGGCTCTACTCGGAGGTCGATCTCACCGGCGCGCTGGCGATTGCGATCGGCGCGGAATCGGCGGGACTGACCGACGCCTGGACTGACCCGACGATCGAATCGGTCCGCCTGCCGATGCTCGGGATCGCCGACAGCCTGAATGTCTCGGTCAGCGCCGCGGTCCTGCTGTACGGGGCGCGCCGGCAACGCGGAACCTGGACCGGAGCGACTCACCCGCATCCAACCTGATGGTGAACGCATGGACTCGTTCGACTTCGTGATCATCGGCGCCGGCCCGGCCGGCGAGGCTGCCGCCTACAAGGCCCGCGAGCGCGGCGCTTCAGTGGCGGTCATCGATCGCCTGTGGTTCGGCGGCAGTTGCCCACACATCGGCTGCCTGCCGTCCAAGTCATTGCTCGACGGCGCCGCCCGCCACGCGGCCAACCCGGCGACCTACGACTGGGCAGCGGCGTCGGCCCAGCGCGACTACATGGTCAACCGACCGGCCGAGGCCGACGAGCCCGACGACCGCGGGCACATCAAGGGCCTGGAGGGAGCGGGCGCAGTCGTGTATCGAGGGGACGCGACCATCGCCGGGCGCGGACGGGTCGTGGTCAGCCACGACGGCACGAGCCACCCGCTCCTGACCGACAACGTTCTCATTGCGGTCGGCTCGACGTCGAAGCGACCGCCGATCGAGGGTATCGCCGACGTGCCGGTCTGGACCAACCGCGAGGCCACCCTGACCCGCGAGCTGCCCAGGAGCCTGCTGATCCTGGGCGGCGGGCCCACCGGCTGCGAGCTGGCCCAAGTCTTCGTACGGTTCGACGTCCCGACCACGATCGTCCAGTCCGGCCCGCGCCTCGCCCCAACCGATCATCCGCGCAACTCCGAGGCGATCCGGGCGGCACTCGAACGCGACGGGGTCAACGTCCGGACCGGGGTCCGGGCCCTGCGTGCGCGAGCTGGGGCAGGGGCGGACGGCGCCCATGTCATCGAGCTCGACGATGGCTCGACCGCCGAGGGCCACGCCGTCCTGCTGGCGGTTGGACGCGGGTTTCCGATCGACGATCTGGGCCTCGAGCACTACGGCATTGACACGACCGGGCGAACGCCCTTCCCGCGCGACGGGCGGCTGCGCATCGCCGACGGCCTGTGGGTCATCGGCGACCCGGCCGGGCCGGAGCTGCACACCCACCAGGCCCATTACCAGGGCGAACTGGCGGTGCGGATGGCGCTCGGCGAGGATCTGACGCCCGACTACCGGGCCCTTCCGCGGGTCACCTACACGGACCCGGAGGCCGCCTCGGTCGGGCTGACCCTGGAGGAAGCGAAGGAGGCCGGCCTGGATGCCTTCGAGCTGGTCGCCGACTTCGCCGCGAGCTCCAAGGGATACGCCGTCCAGGCGAAGCTCGGCCATGTCACGATCGTGGTCGATCGGGCAACGCGCGAACTCGTGGGAGCGGCGATGGCCTGCCCGGATGCGTCGGCGGCGATCCACGAGTGCGTCCTGGCGATCAAGGCCCACCTGCCGATGGACGTCCTGGCCGAGACGATCCACGCCTTCCCGTCAACGTCGCGGATCTTCAACGGGTTGTTCGCCGACGCCCGCCGCGAGCTGGACCGGCAGCGCACGGAGGCGCTGGCCGCACCGTAGACGGCAGCCGGGGGCGGGCTACGCCTCGATACGACCCGCCCATCCATCACCACCAGGCTCGGTCGAGTCGTCGCCAGCGCTCCGCCCGGTTCGACCGGCTCGCGCAGGGCCGCGGCCGATACGACCGCGAGGTCCGCGCGTTGGCCAACCGTTAGCCGCCCCCGGTCATGCTCACGGGCCGAAACAGCCGGGTCCACGCAGGCGCACCGAAGGGCCCGGTCCAACCGAAGCGCCTCGCCCGGCGCGAAAGGCGGCGTGCCCGGCGACCAGCGCGAATCCTCGCGCCGCACGGCCAGGGCGATGCCCGGCCACGGATCGAACGATTCGACCGGAGCGTCCGTGCCGAACGCGAGGACGGCGCCGGTCG
>JBKKDW010000158.1:0-3205 GCA_046708025.1 Candidatus Limnocylindrales bacterium | reverse complement strand
TCCACTACCCGCGAGGCGGAGGCAGCTTCCACGCTCACTCTACTGCCTAAGCAGCGAGAGCGAGAGTCGACTGGCGGTTGCCAGGTACTTCTTTTGCCACCTGATTAACGAGGCCCAGTGGCGTCCTCGGCTCGCGTTCCCCGGTAGCCAGGCCCTGTCGAAACCACACATCCCCACAGGTCCGAGTACTGGCTCGGACACGGGATTGTAGCGCAACCGCCCGGAAGAGCGCTGATGCACTGGCGCATCGATCCCCTCGATGTCGGTCGATTCGATGTTGTCGGTGCTCAGCTCGTCTCGTCCGCCGCGTCGGCAAGCTCGTGCTCGGCCAGCGTCTTTTGGTGCAGCTGTTCGGCGATCTCCTTGACCTGGCTCGAGAGCTTGGCCGCGCGCGGGTCAGCCGGATCCAGCTCGACCTTCTCGTCCTCGATCTCCTTGATCTCCTGCGCGTCTTGCGCGATGCTCTCGGCGGTCGCCCGGAAATCCTCGTGTAGCTCCGACATTCGTGAACCTCCGATGCGGTGCCGCCGCTAGCCTGCAGGCGTCCAACGGCCATCGCGATAGACGTACCAGACGATGGACGGTTCGTTCGCCAGGGCGCGGACACGGACCACGGCTTCAGGGTACCGCGCGCGGAGCCGGTCCTGGAGGGTCATCGGGTCGTCCGCAGGCGGCGCGTCAAGCTGCTCGCGGACGAACGCCACGAACGAGAGATCGGTTCGTGGATTGATGACCAACACAGGACGCATGGGATCTTCCTCCGGCCAGAGCGAGTCTCCGTCAGCGCGCATTGCAACGACGCACCAATGAGCGTCGAATTCGACCGAAGCGCGCGCCAACCTGCTCGGCCGAGCGCGAGGACTCTCGGCTGACGACTCCTGTTAGCATCTGATCGGCCGAACCGACGGGGTCGGTATGAGGTGCCCGGTGCGACGGCCGACGCGCGAATCGATCGAGGGCTTGCGGCCCATTTCGCGCAATCTCTCGCTGGACCTGGTCGCCGCGACCGGATACGGTGTTTCGGCGGCCCTCGTTGCAACGCTCCTGCCGACCATCGCCCGCCGCGGCGGCCTCGAACCGTTGGGGCTGGCCGCGCTCTCCGCGGCGCCCTTCCTGACCAACCTGCTGAGCGTCTTCGCTGGCCGCCTTGGTCCGCAGTCGACCCGACAGTTCGCCCTGCTGAGGGGTGCCGGGGCGGGCTCGCTGGTGGCCCTTGCGTTCGTGCCGGGCACGGCGGTGATCGTCGTCGTGGCCCTCGCCTTCTGGATCAGCGTTTCCTTCAGCTCACCGTTTCAGCTCCGGCTGTGGGGCGCGACCTATCCGAGTCGGATGCGCGGCCGCGTGGTCGGCTTTCTGGGGACGGGTCGGGCGGCCGCGGCGGCGATTGCGGCACTGGTCGGCGGCCTGCTTGCGGATCGGTTGGGCGGCCCGACCGCGGTCGCCCTGGCCGGGCTCACCGGCGCGGTGTGCGCGCTTGCGTACGTCGGGTTTCGGGCGTCGGCCGCGGCCGCGCCGCTCGCCTACTCGGCGCGTGAGTCGATCCGCGCGATGCGGGCTCGACCGATGCTCCAGCGGGTCGCCCTGGCCCAGGGCTTCTTCGGTGGCGGGTTCATCGCGGCCGGCCCGCTGTTTGCTCTCGTCTACGTCGACCGGCTCGATTTGTCCCTGTCCGATGTCGGCGTGATCGGGGTCATGGGTGCGGCCGCGACGACGGTCTCCTTCCTGGCCTGGGGTGCCGTCGCGGACCGGTTCGACGCGCTGGCCGCCATGCGCTGGGGCAGCATCGTCGGACTCGGTGGCCTGCTTGCCTACGCCGTGGCGCCCGGCGTCGCCGTCCTGTGGATCGCCGCCGTGGCGATCGGCGTGAGCAACTCGTCGATCGAGGTTGGTGTCGCGGGCGTCATCAGCGACCAGACGCCACTGACCTCGCGCGCAGCGGCGATGAGCGGCTGGAACGCCATCACCGGCGCCCGCGGCCTGGTCGCGCCGTTCTTCATGAGTGCCCTGGTCCAGTTCGGCGGTGTGAGCGTCACGGGCGGGCTGCTCCTGTGCGCGGCGGCCTCGGCGACGGGGGTGGCCCTGTTCTGGTGGGCCGCCCGGCGAGCCCGCTCTGAGGTGCCGCCGGGCTGAGCCGCTACCAGATGTCGCCGACCGTGAAGCCGTCCGGAAAGGGATCGGTCGGGTCGACCACGTACGAGGCGAAACCGGTGATCCAGGCCTGCCCGGTGATTGACGGTACGATCCCGCGATAGCCACCCACCGTCGCCTCCTCCAGGACCCGGCCGGTGAAGATCGTGCCAAGGACCCCTTCGTGACGGAACGTGTCGCCCACCTTGAGCCGCCCCTGCGCATGGAGCACGGCCATCTTTCGCCGACGTCCTGGTTCCGCACGGCGAGCGATCGATGGCGCCGGTCCAGATCGCCGGGCGCGCCCAGTCGAGAGCCCCGGTCGAGACGGTCACCACGTTGCGTCGGTCGTTGGCCGGGTCGTGGGCCGGGCCTGACAGCTGGGCGATCGTGATCCCGGTGACCGTCCCGAGCTGCGGCACTTCGACCGGCGTGTCCAGGTGGGTGGCAAAGGTCGGCACGTTCCGGAAGGTTACGCCCTGCACCTTGCCGCCGGCGCACTCGGCGCTGACCGGATCAGACCGGCCGGTGACTCGAGGGTCAGTTCGATCATGGGCTCGATCATCGAGAGCATGCCGGTCTCGAGCAGCACGGTCACCACGCAGATCGTGTTCGTGCCGGACATGCCCGGGCATGACCCCGCCGACGATCACCCGTCCCGGCTCACCGCCGGCGTGGGCGTCGACCGCCTGGATCCACGGGCCGAGCCGGAGCGCCGGCGTCGATCCCGGGACGCCCAACGGCGCCATGGTCCTATCGTCCGCGCTGCGCGTCGGCCAGCTCGCGCGCGACGTCACGCCGGGCGTCCCGGTCGGCGATGTCGCGGCGGCGGTCGTGGAGCTGCTTGCCGCGGGCAAGCGCGAGCTCGATCTTGGCCCGCCCGCGTGGGCTGATGTACAGCCGGAGCGGGACGATCGTCTGACCCTTGGACCTCGTCCGCCCCAGGAGCTCGTCAATCTCGGATCGGCGGAGCAGCAGCTTGCGGACGCGCTTGGGCTCGTGGTTGTAGCGATTGCCACCCTCGAACGGTGCGATGTGGGCGCCGATCAGCCAGGCCTCACCGCGCTCGATCCGGGCG
>JBKKDW010000157.1:0-3208 GCA_046708025.1 Candidatus Limnocylindrales bacterium | reverse complement strand
ATGCACACCAACGGCACCTCCTCGGACAGGGCGATGTCCTTGAGTCCGTTGACCAGGTAGGTGACCTTCTCGGTTTCGTTCTCCGGCTCGGGGATCTGCGGGACCTTCTGGAGGTAGTCCACGAAGACCACCAGGCGGCGATTGCCCGACAGCTTGGCATGCTCCTGGACGAGCTTGCGGATGTTGTCGATCGTGCTCGCGGTCTGCGAGCCACGCATCAGGAAGAGGTTCTGCCCGTAGCGGGCGATGCGGTCCATCGACGGCCGGAGGCGCGGATTGTTGGCCATCTGGGCGTTGGTCTCGCCCTCCGCCATCCAGGTCCCCAGGATCTCCTTGCGGACGTCCTGGATCTTGATCGCACCGGTCTTGTGGGGCAGGTGGGCGAGCGCCGATTCCATCGCGATCAGCCGGTTGAGCAGGTACTGCTCGTCATGCTCGAAACAGATGTACAGGACGTTGGCCTGGCCGCCCGACGCCACATTGCGTGCCATCTGGAGGGCCATGGTCGTCTTGCCGGTGCCCTGCGCGCCACCGATCAGCAGCAGCTCGCCGGTTCGCAGGCCGCTGCCGATGGTCTTGTCGAGCGGCGTGAAGCCGAGCGGCACGGGCTGGTACTCGGAGACCTGCCCGCTCGTGACCTTCTCATTCAGGTCGACCAGCACGTCCAGCGCAGAGCGCGGTCGCAGGCTGCCGTTGTCGGTATCGAGTCGCCATGTTGGCGTGGCCTGGGCCGTATCGGGGGCTGTCGTATCAGGAGCTTCGGTACTCACGTGGTTGGGTTCCTCCCCGGGTCGTGCGGTGGACCGTAGGGTAGCACCCGCATCCGCCCGAATCATCCACCCAGACCACCCGGCTCCGCACACGGACCATTGGCGAGAAGGCCGCCAGCCACGGTCAGCGGGGCAGGTCGACCAGCTCGTCGAACATCCGGGCGAAGGTCCGGATCCCGGTTTCGTAGTTGTTGAGATCGATCCATTCGTTGGGTGCGTGGGCGTGGTCGTCCGGCTGGGTGAAGCCGAGCAGCACGACCGGCAGTCCAAGAATCGATTCAAAGCTGGTGCACACTGGAATCGAACCACCTTCACGGATATAGACCGGCGCCTGCCCGAACGTGGCCTCAAGCGCCCGCGCCGCGGCTCGCGTCGCCGGATGATCTCGCTGCGTGAGGCTTGGCTTGCCACCGCCGAGCTGGCGCACCGTCGTCGTGACTCCGGGTGGCGCGATCTCGGCCACGAAGTCACGCAACGCCTCAAAGATTCGGGCGTGATCCTGGGCGGGCACCAGCCGGCAGCTCACCTTGGCGTGGGCGTGGGCGGGAATGATCGTCTTGCTCCCCTCGCCCATGAACCCGCCCCATATCCCGTTGACGTCGAGGGTCGGCCGGGCCCCCTTGCGCTCCAGCACCGAGTAGCCGACCTCACCGACAAGAGCCGACACGTCCAGCCGACTTCGATAGGCCTCCTCGTCGAACGGCAGCGCGGCGACGTCGGCTCGCTCGGCCTCGGTCAGACCTACGACGTCGTCATAGAAGCCGGGAACGCGGATCCGGCCGTCTGGCCCCTTGAGCGCGGCAATGATCTGGGCCAGGGCGTTGGCCGGGTTCTGGACAACCCCGCCGTAATCACCCGAATGCAGGTCGACCGTCGTACCCACGACATCGATCTGGGCGTACATCAGGCCACGCAGGCCGATCGCGATGGCCGGACGGTTGCCCTCGAAGAAGCCGGTGTCGCTGACGATCACGACATCCGCGGCAAGGCGTTCCCGATTCGCGGTCAGCCACCGGTCGAGATTCTCGCCGGACCCTGACTCTTCCTCGCCCTCGAACACGTACTTGACATTGATCGGCAGCGCCCCGCGCGTCGCCAGCAGGGCTGCGGCCGCCATGACGTGGGCGTGGATCTGGCCCTTGTCGTCGGCGGCGCCACGAGCCAGGAGTCGGTCGCCGACGATGACCGGTTCGAACGGCGGCGATGTCCATAGCTCGAGCGGATCGACCGGCTGGACGTCGTAGTGTCCGTAGACGACGACGGTTGGCGCCCCGGCGGCGAGGAGCCAGTCGGCATAGACCACCGGATGACCGCCAGTCTCGGCGACCTCGGCGTGCTGCAGGCCGGCCTCGGTCAGCGCGTCGGCCAGCCAGTGGGCGGCTCTCCGGCAGTCTTCGGCGTGCTCCCGTAGCGCCGAGATGCTCGGGATGCGCAGGAACGCCAGGTACGAATCGTAGCGACCCTCACGGGTCGCCACGAGATGGGCATCGAGGGCGGCGTCGGCCTCGACCGCCGCGTCGGCCCCGGCCGTGCTCAAGCCGGTTGGGCGGTCGGCTCCGCGATAGGCTGTCCGGGCCCGATCACCTTCGGGATCCCGTGCATGTCTTCCTTGGGTGGCAGGTCGCTGAACAGCGCCTCAAACCCTTCCGCGTCCACGGATTCCTCAGCGACCAGCTTCTCGGCCAGGGCCAACAGCTTGTCGCGGTGGACGGTCAGCACTTCAGTTGCCCGCTCGAACGCCTTGTCGATGATCGCCCGGACCTCTTCGTCGATGGTCTTGGCGACCTCGTCGCTGTAGTTGCGCTGCTCGCCGATCTCGCGGCCCAGGAAGATGAGTTCGTCGCGCTTCCCGAACGACAGCGGCCCGAGCTTGTCGCTCATGCCGAACTCGGTGACCATCCGGCGGGCGAGGGTGGTCGCCTTCTCGATGTCGTTGCTCGAGCCGGTCGTGGTGTCGCCGAAGATGAGCCGCTCGGCGACATTGCCGCCCAGAAGCCCGGCGATCTTGTCCTCGAACTCGGTCTTGGACTGGAGGTAGCGATCCTCCTGCGGAAGGGCCATCGTGTAGCCGAGGGCCATGCCCCGGCTGATGATCGTCACCTTGGAGACCGGGTCGCACTTCGGCAGGATCCGCTGGACGACCGCGTGACCGCCCTCGTGGTAGGCGATGATCGCCTTCTCCGCGTCCGAGATGACTCGCGATCGGCGTTCCGGGCCGGCCACGATCCGCTCCAGGGCCTCCTGGAACTCGGACATGCCGATGACCTTCTTATTGCGTCGAGCGGCGAGGATCGCCGCCTCGTTGACCAGATTGGCCAGATCGGCCCCCGAGAAGCCCGGCGACTGGCGGGCGACACCCTCCACTTCGACACCCTTGTCGAGCGGCTTGCCCTTGGTGTGGACCTTGAGGATTTCCGTCCGGCCGCGCATGTCCGGCC
>JBKKDW010000156.1:0-9268 GCA_046708025.1 Candidatus Limnocylindrales bacterium | reverse complement strand
GGACGCCGAGACCAGTTTCGCCGCGGCCATGGCCGCCGCCGATGCAGGCGCCGACCTGCTCGAGGTCGGCTTGCCGTACTCGGACCCGCTGGCCGATGGCACGACCCTCCAGCGCGCGTCCGGGATTGCCATCGCGGCAGGCGCGACCCTGGAGCGATCGCTCGGGCTGATCGAGCGGATCGGCGCTGCGCGCCCGGACCTGCCACTCGTCCCGATGGCGTATGCCAACCAGGTCCTCGGCGGGGGAGACGGGGAAGCGGTCGCAGGCAGGCTGGCCCGGGCCGGGGCCGCCGGCTTGATCGTCGCCGATCTGACCCCTGACGAGGGGGCGCCATTCGAGGCAGTCGCCCGCCACGCCCGCCTGGCGGTGGTCTATCTCGTCGCCCCGACCACCCCGCCGCCCCGGATGGCCTGGATCGCCGCCCGGAGCGGCGGATTCCTCTACCTCGTCTCGCTCGTTGGCGTGACCGGCGCGCGCCCATCGTTGCCAGCGACCGTCGGCCGGCTCATCCGCGAGGTCAAGGCCGTCTCGCCGGTCCCGGTCGCCGTCGGCTTCGGCGTGAGCCGGCCGGCGCACGTCCGGGCGATCGCCCGAGCAGGCGCCGACGGCGTCATCGTGGCCTCGGCACTCGTCGATGCGCTCGGCACCGACGGCCGTGACGTCGCCGCCATGGCCAGGCTCGTCAAGCGGCTCGTCGAGGCCGGGCGGTCATGACGCGCACTCGTCAGCCCACCAGGATTCAGTCGGGGCCGTCGGTCCCCTCCTCAGCCTGCGCGCGGTCGCGCGCCTCGAGCGCCCGGGTCGCCGCCATCAGCCGTCGATAGAGCGCCAGCAGATCCGCCTGGGGGAGTGGGCCCTGGTTGGCCATGGTCACGCGCAGCAGGACCTCGCGTTCGCGCTCCGCATCGCGGATCGCCCGATGTCCTGCGGCGGTCTTGGCCAGCCCGGCCTCGCGAGCCAGTCCGGCGCGCTCGTTGAGTAATGCCACGATCCGCCGGTCCAGACCGTCGATCCGCTGGCGGAGGCGGCGCAGCTCGGCGGTCTCGGGCTCGCGCTTCGTCACGTACTGCCCCGCGGCCGCGCCGCGATCGCCTCGAGTGCCAGGTGATAGCCGCGCGCGCCCATCCCGACGATCGACTCAAGCGCGATGTCGCGCAGATAGTTCACCTGCCTGAAGGCTTCGCGCACCGACGGATCCGAGAGGTGGACCTCGATGAACGGTCGCTGAACCGCGAGCAGGGCGTCGCGCAACGCGACGCTCGTGTGGGTCAGCCCGCCCGCGTTGACGATCGCGACGTCGAAGTCGCACTGGTGGAGCCGGTCAATCAACGCACCCTCGTGGTTCGACTGGAAGAACGCGACCTCCAGTCCCAGCTCGCCCGCCCGCGCGGCGATCCCGGCATGGATCTCGTCGAGCGACTCGCGTCCGTAGATCTCCGGCTCACGTGTCCCCACCAGGTTGAGATTGGGCCCCTGGAGGACGAGCACCTCGGTCATCGTGGGCTCCCGGCGGCGAGCAGGGTCGACGCGGCGCGGGCAACGACGTCGGGCTCGATGTCATCTCGGACGACGATCCCGCCGGCGGTCGGAAGAACCCAGCGCAGGCGGCCGGCGGCATGCTTCTTGTCGGTCGCGAGATGGCCAAGGACCGCCTCGAGCGAGTAGGGGAGCGGCTCCGTCGCCAGGCCCATCGCGTCGAGCAACCGGGCGATCCGCCCTGCGCGTTCCAATGGTGTGACCCCAACCTCCACCCCGATGCGAAGGGCAGCTCGCAACCCATACCCGACCGCCTCGCCGTGGAGCAGCCCGCCGTAACCCGCGGCCGCCTCGACCGCGTGGCCCAGGGAGTGGCCCAGGTTCAGGGCGATCCGCCCGGCCGCCGGGCCGCGCTCACGCTCGTCGGCCAGGACCACCTCGACCTTGGCCCAGCCCGCCCGCTCGACCAGCTCCGCGACGGCGCCCGACTCGAAGACCGCCGCGTCGCCGCGAGCGATCGATGGACCGCGAGCCTCCAGGAGCTCGAACAGGCGCTCGTCACCAAGGGCGGCCATCTTGACCGCCTCGCCCAGCGCGGACCGAAGCTGGCGCTCCGGAAGCGTCCGCAGGACGGCCACATCGATCAGGATCGCGGCCGCCTGGTGGAACGCGCCGACCAGGTTCTTGCCCTCGGGCAGGTTCAGCCCGGTCTTGCCGCCGATGGCCGAATCGATCTGGGCAACGAGCGTGGTCGGGACCGCGATGAGCGGGACGCCGCGCAAGTAGATCGCGGCCAGGAACCCGGCCGCGTCACCGAGTGCGCCACCGCCGATCGCCACGAGCGGTTCCAAGCGCTCCACGCGCAGGCTGGCCAGCTCGCGTGCGGCAGATTCCACGATGCCGAGCCGCTTGGCCGCCTCGCCCTCCGGCAGGAGGACGCGCGCGACCGTCCAGCCGCGCTCGCGCAGACCGGACGCGGCGCGCTCGCCGACGGCGTCCCATGCCCCGGGTTCGCTCACCACGATCGCGCGCTTGGCGCCGAGCGCCCCGAGTTCGGCCGCCAGGGCGTCGACGAGGATCCCGTCACCCAGCACGATCCGCCCGATCGGCGTGGCGGCCCGGAGCAGGGTCGTGCCGTTCGCCGCGGCCGTGACCACGTCCGGCAGGCGTTCCTCGATCGCGTCGACCACGCCGTGGACCTCGGCGACACCCGACTGGTGGATCCGGGCCGCGGCGTAGAACCGTTCGCGCCGGGTCGCCAGATCGCGGATCGTCCCGATCGGGTCGCGACTGCTGACCAGCGGGCGGGCATGGGGCGAGCGACGGAGGCGCTGGGCCAGGACTTCCGGCCGGCCCGCCAGCCAGACCGTCGTCCGATCTCGATAGAGCGCCCAACGGTTGCGCGGATCGACGATGGCCCCGCCGCCCGTGGCGATCACCCGGCGAACGTCCGCGGCCCGATCGGCCGGGCCAAGATCCGCGATCGCCGAGCGTTCGAGGATCCGGAAGGCGGCCTCCCCGTCATCGGCAAAGATCTCCGGGATGGACCGGCCGGCCGCCGACTCGATCCGCTCGTCGACGTCGATGAATGTCGCCGCGTGCCGGCTCGCCAGCCGTTTCCCGATGACGCTCTTGCCACTCCCCGGCAAGCCGATCAACACGACGTCCACGATCGCCTCAGTCGTCCCCGCCCGAGCCGGCCTCGTCCGTGCCGGTCAGGCCATGGACCGCGGTCGTCCCGGCGCTCGTCGCATCCGCCACCTCCCGTCGACCGCCAGCGATCGGCGCCTCGGGTGCCGCGGCGATCCGGGCGCGATACCGGTCCAGGCTCGAGCGCACGTCCTCGACCGTGTCACCACCGAACTTCTCGAGCATGAACGAGGCCAGGGTCAGCATCACCATCGCCTCGGCCACGACGCCGGCCGCCGGCACGACGCTGATGTCGCTACGCTCGTAGTGCGCCTTGTCGACCGCCTCGCCGGTCACCAGGTCGGCCGACGGCAGCGGCCGGGCCAGCGTGGAGATCGGCTTGACCGCCCCGCGCACGACGAGCGGCTCGCCGTTCGTCGTGCCGCCGGTCAGGCCACCAGCGTTGTTCGAGCGGTGGACCCAGCGGCCATCTTCGGTTCGCCCCTCGATCACGTCGTGGACGCCCGACCCGAAGCGCCGCGTCTGCTCGAACCCAAGCCCGAACTCGACGCCCTTGACGATATTGATGCTCATCAGCGCGGCCGCCAGCGCCGCGTCCAGGCGGCGGTCCCAGTGGACATACGACCCGAGGCCGATCGGCAGCCCGTGGACCACGACCTCGAAGACCCCGCCAACCGTGTCCCCGGCCGAGCGTGCTTCGTCGATCCGGGCGATCATCCGCTCCTCGGCCGCGGGGTCTGGGCAGCGCAGCGGCGAGGCGTCGGCCTCGTCCCGCGGACGAGTGCTCGACGCCGGGTCCAGGGCGATCCCACCAACCTCGGCCGTGAACGACCATGTCTCGATCCCGAACTCGCGCAGGAATGCGCGGGCTACGCCGCCGGCGGCAACGCGCGCCGCGGTCTCGCGCGCCGATGCCCGTTCCAGCACGTTGCGCACGTCGCTGAAGGCGTACTTGAGGGCGCCGGCCAGATCGGCGTGGCCGGGTCGCACGCGGGTGACCGGCGTGGCCTTCTTGTTGCCCTCCGACGCCGCCGTGAACAGCGCCCCCGCCGCTGCCTCGTCGAGCGGTTCGACGGCCATGACCTGGGTCCAGTTCTCCCAGTCCCGGTTGCGAACGAGCAGCAGGATCGGTGAGCCCAGAGTCAGCCCGTGGCGCACACCACCAAGGATCTCCGCCCGGTCGTGCTCGATAGCCTGACGGGCGCCGCGACCGTAGCCGCGCTGGCGGCGGGCGAGGTCCACGGCGATCCCGTCGGCCGTCAGGGTCAACCCGGCCGGGCAGCCTTCGACCGTCACGCCTAGGGCGGGCCCATGGGACTCACCCGCGGTCAGGAATCGAAACGCGCCCATGAGGTTCGCGTCGTCCCTTGCGCTGTCGCCTGGCCGTCAGTCGGCCGGGCGGGCGGCGGCCGGTTCGGTGGCCCCGGCAGTGGCCCCGACAGTGTTGTCGCCGGCCGGCTCGCCTTCGGCCGAGCGCAGGCCACCGGCTCGCGCTTCGGCCAGCCGCGCCTGCATCAGCTCGAGCGGCGCGGGCTGGCCAGTCCACAACGTGAACGCGGCCGCGCCCTGGTGCAGCAGCATCAGCTCGCCATCGGCCACGACGCAGCCCGCGCTCTCCGCGTCGCGCAGCAGCCTGGTTCGGGCGTAGATCAGGTCCAGGACGCGCAGCTCGCTGTGGAGCGCCTCGAGCGGGACCGGGCTGTCGTCGCTGGTGAGGCCGACCGAGGTCGCGTTGACCAGGACCTTCGCCTTGGCCAGCTCTGCTTCGATGATCGATTCGTGCCACGGCATCGCGCGCAGCTCCATATGCGCCGCACTCCGCCCGAAATGCTTGACCATGCTTTCCGCCCGGTGGAGGTGACGGTTGAACACGATGACCCGCTGAAAGCCCTCGGTGATCAGGCCATAGACCACGGCCCGGGCGCAACCGCCGGCCCCCAGGACGACGGCCTGGCGGGGCATCTTCTGCTTGCCGACCAGGCGATCGAGGGCGACCTTGAAGCCGGGCACGTCCGTGTTGTGACCGACCAACCGCTTGCCCTCACGGGTGATCGTGTTGACCGCACCGATGGCATGCGCCTCCTCGGTCAGGCGATCGACCATCGGGACAACCCGTTCCTTGTGCGGGATCGTGACGTTGGCGCCCAGGAAGGCGTCCGTTCGCAGCTCGGCGACGGTCTCGGCCAGCTCGATCGGGGCGCGGTCCCACGTCTCGTAGGTCGCATCGACGCCGAGCGCGTTAAAGGCCGCCTGCTGCATCGCGCCGGACAGCGAATGGGCCACGGGGTGGCCGATCAGGACGACACGCTTGGTCATGCTCGTACCCTTTCGAGGTCGTCGAAGAAGCCGGGATAGGAGATCGCGGCCGAACTCGGCCGCGCGATCGTGGTCTCGCCCGAGGCGACGAGCGCCGCGACGGCGAAGGTCATCGCCAGGCGATGGTCGTCGAGGCTGTCGGTCGCGGCGCCGGCGAGCATGGTTTCGCCGTCGATGCGGAGGTCGTCGCCGTCAATCTCGATCCGGGCGCCCAGCGCCCGCAGGCCTGCGGCGATCCCCCTGATCCGGTCCGATTCCTTGTGCCGCAGCTCACCGGCGCCGCGGATGACCGTGGTGCCCCGGGCGGCCGTCGCCGCCAGGCACAGGACCGGGATCTCGTCGATCGCCGCGGCGACCTCGACCGGTCCAAGGTCTGCCGCCCGAAGCTCGGACGACCGAATCACGAGGTCGGCGGTTGGCTCTCCGATGCCGTCGTCAGGTCCCTCGTCGTGGCGGCGCTCCTCGATCTGGGCGCCCATCGAGCGCAGGATGTCGATGACCGCCCGCCGGGTCGGATTGACCCCGACGTTGCGGAGCACGAGCTCGGCATCCGGATGGATGACGCCCGCCACCAGCCAGAAAGCTGCCGCCGAGACATCGCCCGGGACCCGCTCATCGACTGTCTGCACCGGCCATCCTCCTTGCACCGTCCAGGCAACCCGCCCGTCCGGCGCATCCTCACGCTCGACTGGCACGCCTCGCGCCCTGAGCATGCGTTCCGTATGGTCGCGCGTGGCGACCGCTTCGCGGACCGTCGTCCGACCGTCGGCTCGCAGCCCGGCCAGCAGGATTGCCGACTTCACCTGCGCGCTCGGCACCGGGGTCGCGATGTCGATCGACCGGAGCGGCGTGTGGCCGACCACGGTCAGGGGAGGGAGGGAGTCGTTCCGTCGGGCATGGAGCACCGCGCCCATCGAACGCAGTGGCTCGATGATACGAGCGACCGGACGGCGGCGCAATGACGCGTCGCCATCGAGAATGGCGGTCATCGGCAGGCCCGCGAGGAGCCCGGCCAGGAGTCGCAGACTCGTGCCCGAGTTGCCGCAGTCCAGGATCCGGTTGGGCTCGGTCAGGCCGTTCGCGCCCGGCGAGACGACGCGGTAGGTCACGGTTCGACCGTCGTCCTCGACCCGCTCGACCGAGGCGCCGAGCGCGGCGATGGTCGCGGCCGTCGAGCGGACGTCCGCACCGTCGCCGGCGCCCTCGATCCGGCTCTCGCCCTCGGCCAGGGCGGCCAGCATCAGGGCCCGATGGCTGATCGACTTGTCGCCGGGCAGGCGCAATTCGCCGCGCAGCCTGGTGCTCCCTCGGACGCGGGCGACGTCGACCGCGCCGGCAGGTTCGACCTCGCCGGCAGGCGCGGCATGCGCAGAGCTGGAGGCGGGCAGGGCCGCGCTCAAGGTCGGGCCAGCCCGCCGTCGTCACCGATGCCAAGGGCGGCACCGGACAGCATCGGGTCACCGTGCAGCGATCGGACGTGCTCGTGGACCGGGACGAGGGCGGCCATCATGTCGCGGAACTGTTCGGGGGTGAGCTGCTGTTCGGCATCGGAGAGGGCTTCGTCCGGCCGCGGATGGACTTCGACCATGACCCCGTCCGCTCCGACGGCCACGCCCCCGATCGCCAGCGGCTTGACCAGCCAGCGTTTCCCGGTGGCATGCGATGGATCGACGATCACCGGCAGGTGGGTCAGGTGATGGGCCAGCGGGACGGCCGCGAGATCCATCGTGTTGCGGGTATAGGTCTCGAACGTCCGGATGCCGCGCTCGCACAGGATCACGTTCGGGTTGCCCGAGCTGACGATGTACTCCGCGGCCATCAGCCACTCCTCGACCGTGGCGCCGTACCCGCGCTTGAGCATGACCGGCCGCGCCACCCGGCCAACGTCGCGCAGGAGCGAGTAGTTCTGCATGTTCCGGGTGCCGATCTGGAGGATGTCGGCGTACTCGGCCACCACGTCGACCTGGCTCGGCTCCATGACCTCGGTGATGACCGGTAGGCCGGTTCGCTCGCGCGCCTCGGCGAGGTACCGAAGAGCCTGCACCCCCAGGCCCTGGAAGGCGTACGGGCTGGTTCGCGGCTTGAACGCGCCGCCGCGCAGGACCGTGGCGCCGGCCGCCTTGACCGCGTCGGCGGTTTCGAACAGCTGGTCGCGGCTCTCAACCGAGCACGGCCCGGCCATCACCGTCAGCGAGCCGTCGCCAATCACCGCGTCCAGTACCCGGATCACGGTGTCCTCCGGGTGGAACTCCCGGGAGGTCAGCTTGAACGGGCGACTGATCGGCGTGACGGACTCGACGCCGGGCATCGCGACGAAGCGCTCGCT
Source organism: Candidatus Limnocylindrales bacterium (assembly GCA_046708025.1). Classification (GTDB taxonomy): domain Bacteria; phylum Chloroflexota; class Limnocylindria; order Limnocylindrales; family CSP1-4; genus SPCO01. The sequence continues at coordinate 1,499 of JBKKDW010000156.1, read as the reverse complement.
CAGCACCGGGCGGCGCTCGTCCATCTCGCCGACAACCGCGATCACCGTGCGCTGGTTCGTAACGTGGTCGAACGGGGTCATTCCCTCGGCCAGGATCTGGCTCTTGACCGCCAGGATCTCGGCCTCGCTCGCGCCGACGGCCATCACGACGAACATTGCTCGAGTCTCCCTCAGTCGGTTGGAGCGGTCGCTCGGCCAAACAAAAAAGCAGAGGTCTGACCTCTGCTTCGCTTGCCCGACACGACGCGTGCCCCCGGTCTAGCGACCGGGAACGATCATGCCGGGCATCGAAAGTAGAAGAAGTGACTCATGTGCGTGCGTGGACGGTAGCCATTGCCACGCTCGCTGTCAACGCAGCAGGCGGTCAGCCGGATCGCTCGGCGACGGCCCGCCGCCGACCCGCCGCTGCGCCAACGACCCGCCCGCCAGTGACCGCTCGCCTCCCGCCACGCCCCGAGTTTCCTTGCACCCCATGCAAATGAGCCGGTCACCGTTGCAGCGAGTGCAAACAACGTCGCCCAAGGCGCCAGGCGGATGGCCAGGTCGTGCAAATCGTGCACCGGGAGCAACGAATCTGCCGCCGCGCATAGCCGTCTTGCGTCCAATGCAAAGAGGCGGCCTATTTCGCCACCAACCTGTCGCTCCGGCCTCCCTTGTTTGCACCCGGTGCAAGGCCTGAGCGTCTCGTCGCATACGGTGCGAGGTCGGCTGCGTTGCCGTCAATCATCACGCCCTGCCAGTGCCCGCGCTATGATCACCGCGACGACGTCTGTCTTGGCGTCGGCGTAGTGCTGGACGTACTTCCACTCGCGCGCGGCCAGGTCGCGCTTCGTCCGCTCGTACAACAACCGGTCGTCATCGTGGCTGCGCAACCAGTCGCGGAACGCCAGCATCCGATCGATCTCCGGAGTGCCGTCGGTGAAGACGTGGATGTTGGCCGCCGGATCCGTCCCCCTGAGGACCCGGTGCTCGTACCACTCCGGTTCGCGGATGCGGAGGACGTAGCCGGCCGCCTCCATCGGCGGCACGTAGGCGGCCTCGTCCGTCGAGTCGCGGACCGCGACGACCATGTCAATGATCGGCTTGGCTGCCAGCCCCGGCACGGACGTCGAGCCGACGTGTTCGAGGAGCCGGACCTGCTCGCCGAGCACGGCTCGGATGTGGGCTGCATCGCGCTCGAATTGCACCGGCCAGTCGGAGTCGTACTCGGCCAGGTGGACCGGGACCGCGAGGACGGCCAACTCGCCGATGGTCACGGCGCGCATCGCCTCCTCGCTGGTCGACTGCACGCTCGGCGGCCGCTCGGGCGTCACGGTTCAGCTGCTCGTCGCTTCACGGGGCGCCAGCCTACTCGATCCCCCGGGGAGCGGGCACCCTCGTGATAGCATGTCGCCCGCTGTCGCGACGGAGAGGTCGCATAGAGGTCTAGTGCAGCGGTTTGCTAAACCGCCATGTGGGGTAACCTGCATCGAGGGTTCGAATCCCTCCCTCTCCGCCAG
>JBKKDW010000155.1:0-17404 GCA_046708025.1 Candidatus Limnocylindrales bacterium | reverse complement strand
GCTGAAGGACGACCCCGGCCCGGCCGTCGTGGAGGTGCTTGCGGCCGCCCGTGGACCGGGGCTTGACCGGGCGGTCGTATCGTCGTTCGATCACGCCCTGCTCGTGGCAATCGCTTGTCGCGCCCCGGCCTGGCCCCGCTGGCTCAACAGCGTGAGCCTCGACGCCGCGACCGTCGCCAACGCGCTGGCACTCGGTTGTCGCGGTGTCTCCGTCCAATGGCGAACGCTGAACGCGCGGTCCGTCGGACGGGCACGCGCAGCTGGGCTCGACGTGGCGGCCTGGACGGTCCGCCGGCGCCCGACCTTCGACCGGCTGGCAGGACTCGGCGTCTTCGCGGTGTGCGTGGAGGCCGCCGCCCTGGACGGCTGAGACCCGGGTCTCGCCCCGCGGTCGAGGCGGGCCGATCAGCAGCAGCCGACCCCGCCGCAGCACGACGACCCGGCCACGACAGTCAGGCCGGGCAGGGGAGTGGGCAGGCTGACCGCTTCGATCGCGTCAGCCGTCCAGCCGGCGGGCTTGGTCGCCCGCACGATCGCGCTGTGCAAACCGTCGCCGACACTGTGCGTGGGCGTGACCTCCACGTCGACCAGCCCAACCGACTCGAGACCCGCCCGGTATTCGGCAAACGACAGTGCGCCCGCGATGCACCCGACGAAGCTGCCGCGGCTCGCCCGTTCGGCCGGGCTCAGGGCATCGTCGGCGACCACGTCGCTGACCCCCATTCGGCCGCCCGGCCGCAGGACCCGCGCGATCTCGACAAAGACCGCTGCCTTGTCGGTCGACAGGTTGATGACGCAATTGCTGATGACCACGTCCACCGAGCCCTCGTCGAGCGGGATGGCCTCCATCCGGCCCTTGCGGAACTCGACGTTGGAGGCGCCGGCCGCGGTCGCGTTGCGGCGCGCCAGTTCGAGCATCTCGTTGGTCATGTCGAGCCCGTAGGCGAACCCGGTCGCACCGACCCGTTGGGCGGACAGCAGAACGTCAATCCCGCCGCCGGAACCAAGATCGAGCACGACTTCGCCCTCCCTCAGCTCCGCCACCGCGGTCGGATTGCCGCAGCCGAGGCTGGCCAGCACGGCGGCGTCGGGCAGGCTGGCCCGATCGAGGTCGCTGTACAGGATCTCGCCGAAGGCCGCGTCTCCGGATGGCCCGCAACAGCTCGTTGCCGCCTCCGATGGCGCCAGGGAGCGGTCGAGGACGGCCCTCGCGGCGTCCGCGTAGCGGGCCCGGACCTCGTCGACGATCTGATCGGTGTCGGTCGCGTCGGTGCTGGTCATCGAGGTTTTCGTTTTCGCTTCAGGCAGTGCAGCAAATGGTCATCGCGTCCGTCGCCGGACGGGCCTGCTGTGCGAACCGTACGCGCTCCGCCAGCCTGGCGAAGGGCGAAGTGCGGCTGTCGAGGCGCTTGGCCTCGCGCAGGGCAACCAGGTGGGCGAGCTGGCGCGGTTCCGGAATGTCCAGGCGGCTGCCGCCGATCATCCAGCTGGCGAACAAGTCGGTCATGGTGTGTCGTGGCTCCTGTCTGTCTGGTGGTGTTTATCGACGAACGTCAATATGGCACATATATCGACCCTTGTCAATATCGAAGTGTACCGATATGCTGCGCCCATGACTCGAACCCGAACCACCAGCGTGGACCCGGATGTCCGCCTCCTGGCCGCACTCGCCGACCCGACCCGCCTGGCGATCGTCCGCCAGCTCGCCGCCGATGTCGAGACCTGCGCATGCGACTTCACCGCGTCGTGCGATGTTGGCCAGCCGACCGTTTCCCATCACCTGCGCGTCCTGCGCGAAGCCGGCATCGTGACCTCGGAGCGCGCCGGCCAGTGGATCTACTACCGGCTCGCGCCCGAGACAGCGGAGCGCCTGGGGGCGATTGCCCGAACGCTCATCCCGGGCGGCCTGGTCACGGTCGGCGACCTGGTCGCCCGCCGCCAGATCGCCAAGTCACCTCCGGCGGCTACCGCTCGGGTTTGAGCAGGTCCGGCGGCACCAGCCAGCGCAGCGTCCCGCCGCCTGGCTCGAGCGGTCGAGCCACGTCGATCCGGGCGAGCGAGCCCTTCTTCATCGGGACGCGTGCCGCGCCGCACAGGATGGCCACCAGGTCGGTGAAGTCAGGATCGTGTCCGACGATTACCGGTCGTAGCGGATCACCGGCGTCGCGCAGAATCGCCTCCAGTGTTCCGATGCTCACCTCGCCGCCCAGCCGTTCGTCCTCGCCGACCGGCAAACCGAGGCGCAGCGCGACGGTCGTCGCGGTCTGCGCGGCGCGGACCTTGGGTGAGGTGATGATGGCGTCGCCCTGGAAGCCGATTCCAGCCAGGAACCTGCCCAGCCGATCGGCCTGCTTCTCACCCTTGTCGGACAGCGGTCGGCGTTCATCGGGTTGGTCCCAGGCCGCTGGATCACCGGCGTGGGCATGGCGCAGCAGGTAGAGCTCCATCAGGTCCCGGTGGGCATGCCCGGTTGGGCCTCCGACGCGGCCTTAAGCGCACGATCGCGGCGCTCCCGCAGTTCGCGCAGGGCCAGTGGCACGAACTGGCTGATCCGCTCGCCGAGCTGGATGAACACCCGCCGGAAGACCACCAGGCGCTCGTCTTCCGTACCCTGGGCCTCGGCCGGATCCTGATAGCCCCAGTCGAGCGCGTTGTTCCCGCCCGGGAAGGCCGGGCATACCTGGCGTGCCTCATCGCACACGGTGACGACATATTCGAACAGCTCGCCGAGGTACTCGTCGACCGACTTCGAGCGGGCCCACGAGGCGTCGATGCCTGCCTCGGCCAGGACCCTGAGGGTCAGCGGATTGACCCCGCGCGGTTCCGTCCCCGCGCTGTGGACGTCGAAGGCCGCACCGCCCTTGTGCCGGACCAGGCCCTCGGCCATCAAACTCCGGGCCGAGTTGCCGGTGCACACGAACAGGACGCGGATCGGCCCGTCCGTCATGGATTGAGATCCTCCACGTCGCCGGTCACCAGGTAGACGACGTCCTCGGCCACGTTGGTGGCTCGATCTCCGATTCGTTCCAGGTAGTGCGATGCGATGATGATCCGGGTTCCGCGCTCGACGTTGGCCGGGTCCTGGCGCATCAATTCGACGACCTCGTCGAACGTGGAGTGGTAGAGCCGGTCGATCTCGTCGTCGTCGACCGCGATCTCGCGGGCCAGGACGGCGTCCGCGTCGACCAGGGCGCGCAGAACACCGTGGACGAGGACAGCGCCCCGCTCGGCCATCTCGGGCAGGTGCAGGTACCCGTCGAGGGGCGGTTCCGGGGCGAGCTTGAGGACCTGCTTGGCAACGGACGAGGCATGATCGCCCATCCGTTCGAGCTCGTAGGTCACGTGGTCCAGGGTGAGCAGGTAGCGCAGGTCGCGCGCGACCGGCTGCTGCGTCGCGATCGTCACGGCGATCAGACGGGAAGCGCCGCGCTGGGCCTCGTTGATCAGGGTGTCGCCGGTGATGACGTCCATGGCCAGGCCCGTGTCGTGGGTGGTAAGTGCCCGGCTGGCCTGCCGGATGGCCGCCTCGACCAGGGTTCCCATGCGCAGCACGGCGTCACGGATCAGCTGCTCCTCGCGGTCGAGCGCTTCGCGTGGGGCGGGGTGGCCGGCATGCGTCGTCTCGCCAGGCGCTTCGCCTATGAGCTGGTCGATCTGTGCGTCCACGGCGGCCTCCCCGGTTCGTTCTTGCTGGGTCATCGTCGGCAGGCTGGGCTCAGCCGAACCGGCCGGAAACGTAGTCCTCGGTGAGCTGGTTCCTGGGGTTGGTGAAGATGCCGACCGTTTCGCCTTCCTCGACCACATAGCCAGCGCGATCCTCGCCCATGGTCATGAACACGGTCGTGTCCGATGCCCGGGCGGCCTGCTGCATGTTGTGGGTGACGATCACGATCGTGTATTCCTTCTTGAGCTCCGCCGTCAGCTCCTCGATCTGGAGGGTCGAGCGTGGGTCCAGGGCAGAGCAAGGCTCGTCCATCAGGATCACCTCTGGATCGACCGCGATCGTGCGGGCGATGCACAGGCGCTGCTGTTGCCCCCCGGACAGGGCCATCCCGGACTGCTTCAGCTTGTCCTTGACATCGTCCCACAGGGCGGCGCGCCGGAGGCTCCTCTCGACCAGTTCATTGAGGTCGCCCTTGTAACCGTTGATCTTGGGGCCGAAGGCCACGTTCTCCCAGACCGTCTTGGGGAAAGGATTCGGCTTCTGGAAGACCATCCCAACCCGCCGCCGCACCGCGACTGGATCGACCTCCTTGCCGAAGAGGTCCCGGCCGTCGAGCAGGACTTCGCCCTCCGATCGGTACGATGGAACGAGATCGTTCATCCGGTTGATCGTCCGCAGCAGGGTCGACTTCCCGCATCCCGATGGTCCGATCAGGGCCGTGATCGCGTGCCTGGCGACCCTGATGTCGACGTTCCGAACGGCCCGGAACGAGCCGTAGTAGCACGACACGTCCCGGAGTTCGACGACGTACTCGCGTTCCTGCCCCTTGGCGGTGGGCGCGGCGTCGCGTGCCACGGTGGCGATTCGAACCGAAGTGCCGGCGCCGTCGGTCGACGACTCGCGGACGGGCGCCTCCGACAGCTGGGTGTTCACGGAGTTCTCCTCTACCACTGGATATGCCTCGACAGGCGAACTCGGACGACGAGGGCGAGTGCGTTGAGGACCAGCATCAGGCCCAGGATGACGATGATCGCGGCGGCCGAGATGCCCTGGAAGTCCGCCTGCGGACGCTGCGCCCACTGGAGGACCTGGATCGGCAGGACGGTGTAGCTGCCGTCGATCGGATTGGGCAGGAACGTGACGAAGACCGACGCCCCGATCAGCAGGAGGGGGGCAGCCTCGCCAATCGCCCGGGCCATGGCCAGGATGAGCCCGGTCATGATCCCCGGTGCGGCGGCCGGGAAGACGGAGCCGCTGACCATCTGCCAGCGCGTCGCCCCGAGGGCGTAGGCACCCTCGCGCTGCGCGTCCGGTACGGCCTTGAGCGCCTCGATCGAGGCGATGATCACGACCGGCAGGATCAGCAGGGTCATCGTCAGGCCGGCCGCCAGGGATGTTGGTCCCAATCCGAGCAGGCGCACGAAGAGGGCCAGGCCGAGGATGCCGTAGATGATCGAGGGGACGCCGGCCAGGTTGCTGATGTTGGTCTGGAGCAGTCGATTGATCCAGCTGTCGCGGGCGTACTCGGTCAGGTACATCGCGGCTGCCACCCCGATCGGGAAGCTCAACAGGCCGACGATGACACCCACCTGGAGCGACCCGACGAGGGCCGGCAGGATGCCGGCACGTTCCGGCCGACGCGATGGAACACCGGTCACGAAGTCCAGGTCGAGCCACGGCAGGCCGCGCGCAAAGACGTCGACCAGCAGGAACGTCAGGGCGACCAGCAGGATCCCGATGGCAGCCAGGCAGGCGCCATAGAAGAGTGTCCCGGTCAGTTTTCGACGCATCAGGGCGGGCTCGAAGCGGCCGACCGCCGGCAAGGCCTGGGGGCTGGCGGCGGGCGCGCTGGCGGCCATCAGTAGGCCGTCCGGAACCGGCGCACGAACCAGGTGCTCAACAGGTTCAGGGCGAGGGTGATCACGAACAGGGTGGCCCCCACGGCGAACAGCGACTTGAATTCGATCGATCCCTGGGCCGTTTCGCCCAGACTGATCTGGGCGATGAAGGCCGTCATGGTCTGGACGCTCTCGGTTGGATCGAAGGTGAACTGCGGCTTCGTTCCAACCGCCAGCAGCACCGCCATCGTCTCACCGATGGCCCGGCTCATGGCCAGGATGATCGAGGCCATGATGCCCGAGATGGCGGCCGGAAAGACGACCTTGCGCACCACCTCGAACTTGGTCGCGCCCATCGCGTAGGCGCCCTCGCGCATCCCGCGCGGCACGGCCCGCATGGCATCCTCCGAGATGGATGCGATCAGCGGGGTGATCAGCAGCCCCACCACGATGCCACCGGCCAGCGCCGAGAAGCCGCCGATGTTCTGCTTGCCCAGGATCGGGATGAGCAGCTGCGGAGAAACGAAGTTGATGGCGAAGAATCCGAGGACGATGGTCGGGATGCCGGCGATCGTCTCGAGGATCGGCTTGACGATGGTCCGGACCCGCGGAGGCGCATAGTCGGCCAGCAGGACGGCCGACAGCAGGCCGAGCGGGATGGCGAGAATCAGGGCGATCCCGGCCACCAGGATCGTTCCCGACACGAGGGCCAGGACACCCCACGCCCGCGGCTGGATCGAGGCGGACCAGAAGGTGCCGCCGAAGAAGTCGAGCGGGTTGATCTCGCGAAAGAAGTCGAGCGTCTCGACGACGAGGACAAGGACGATCCCGAGGGTCGTGACAACGCCGAGGGCGGCCGACAGGAAGAGCAGGATCTCGATGATCCGTTCCGACATTGGCCGATGACGGGTCAGGGGTCTGGCTGCGCTCGTCATTCGATGTGACGCTCCACGTCGAGGGTCGGTCGCCTAGCCTACGTCACGCGCAGGCCAGGCGGAAAGAGCGACGCACCGGCTCGATCCGAGCTTCGAGCCGGTGCGTGCTGGAGGAGGATTGCGGAGGATCAGCCGCCGACGGCGGCCGCCCACTCATCCTTCTCCACCTGGAGAAGGTCGGCGGGCATGGCCACGTAGCCGACTTCGGCTGAGAGCGTAGCCGCGTTCTCGAAGTAGAAGTCGACGAAGGCCTTGAGCTCCGGTCGCTCCTTTGCCTTGCCAACATCGGGGTAGATGAACAGCGGGCGACTGAGCGGCGCGTAGCTGTTGTCGTTGATCGTGGCGTCGGTCGGCTCGATGCAGCCTTCGCCGTTGTCGACTTCGAGCGCCTTGAGCTTGTCGGTATTTTCGACGAAGTAGGCGTACCCGAAGAATGCAATGGCATTGACGTCGCCCGCGACACCGCTCACCAGGACGTTGTCGTCCTCGGACACCGTGGCGTGCTGCGTTGCGGCGTCAGTCTCGCCATTGATCTCCTCGGTGAAGTAGTCGAACGTGCCCGAGTCGGCGCCCGGCATGAACCGGTTGACCGCGTCGGCCGGGAAACCGGCCCGCACGTCGCTCCACTTCAGGTCCTTGGGTGAGTCGGGGCCGTAGATCGCGGCCAGTTCCGCGACCGTCAGGCAGGTCGCGAAGGTGTTGGCCGGATTGACCACGACGGTCAGGCCGTCGATCGCGATCTGGAGTTCGACATATTCGATCCCGTTGGCCTTGCAGGCCAGGCCCTCGCCGTCGTCCTCTGCCTTGATCGGGCGCGAGGCATCATTGATGTCCGTCTCGCCGACGCAGAACTTCTTGAAGCCGCCGCCGGTCCCGGACAGGGAGGTCGGCACCTGGACGCCGGGGTTCGCAAGCTGGAACTCCTCGGCCACGGCTTCGGTGATCGGGTAGACGGTGCTGGAGCCGTCAATGACCACGGTGCCGGCCAGGGCCGGCGCCTCGGATGCCGCAGCGCTAGGGGCGACCGACGCAGCCGTCGTTGCGGCGGCCGATGGTGAGGTCGAGGCGCCGCTGGTTGAACAGGCCCCCAGTGCGATCGTGGCGATCAGGGCAAGTGCCCCGAGGCGCTTCGGATTGTCGATGGTCACTCGATGGGTCCTCCTGATGGCCGCGCGTCCCGGGCGCGCGGTCGGGTGCGGGGTATTCCCTCCCGGTCTACGCGTCGTACGGTCGTCGCGTGTCGTCAACGGGACTTTGCCGGCGCGTTAACGCTCTGTGAACGGCGGGTCGAGTCGGTAGCCGACCCCACGCACCGTCACGCCAGGTTGGGCGCGGCAGGCGGGATCCGGATCGGATCACTCCTGACATCCTCGGATTGTGGCGCGACGGGGATAACCCGGTGTTGGACCATCGTTAACGGCTCGTTCGCGTGTTCACCGGGTGCCCACGCCGGCACGCCGCCGAGCGACTTCGCGGTCCTTGCCAGCCGTGGCAGACTTGCAACCTGGCGTCGGCCCAGCGCGGCCGACCGACCCATCTTGGTGCACCAAGGGCGCGCACTGGTCGCGCCAATGAACTGGAGGCGATCGATGGCCAAGGGCCGCACCGGATCCGGCAAGGGCAAAACGGCGAAGGACTCGCTCGTCGACGCGATGACCCACCTCATCGATGACGCACGGGACGCGGTAACCCCCTTGTCCCGGCGTGCCGGCAAGGAGCTCCGAAGGCTCGAAAAGCATCTGGTCGCGGCCCGCGCCACGGAGACCAGGCGCCTCGCGAAGCTGGCCGCAGCGCAGGGGTCGAAAGGGCGCAAGGCGGTCGCCAAGCGCACCAGGCAGGCCGGCAAGGCCGCCCACGAGGTCGCGGCGTTGGCCGGCAGGGTCGCAAGCCTGGCATCCGCGGCTGCCGGCAGCGCTGCCGAAGCCGTTGGTGACCGGGTGGCCGAGGTCGCCAGGGAGGTCGGCTCGGCCGCTGCTCAGGCGGTCGAGTCGGTCTCGCCGGTCAAGGCTCCGGGACCCACGCCAGCCAGGCCGGCCAGAACGACGCGGCGCCGCCCCACGAACCGCAAGCCGACGACGACGATCCGCGAGCCGGCCGCTACGACCCGAAAGCCGTCGGCCACGACCCGAAAGCCGTCGGCCACGAGCAGAAAGCCGGCGGCCACGACCAGAAAGCCGGCGGCCGAGCCCGCGGCCACGGCGGCGAAGCCCGCCACGGCCTCGGTTGCCAAGCCGGCGGCCGCGACCAGGACGCGCAAACCCGCAGCCTCGCCCCGAGCTACCGGCGGAGCGCCCCGGCTTCAACCGCCTGACGATGCCGGCGACAACACGACCTGACCCAGACCTGCAGGATTTCCGCGAGGCCGGCTCAGGACTTGCCGTCCGAACGGTCGTCGGTGCGTCGGTCGACCTGGGCTCGAACTCGGTCCATCTGCTCGTCGCCGCCATCGCCGGGCATCGGCTCCAGCCGCTGGTCGATGAATCAGTCTTCCTCGGACTAGGCGCTGCAGTTGCCGAGCGGGGGCACCTGGGGCGGCAGGCCCGGGCCGAGCTCACGGCCACCCTGGTCCGGTATGCCGACTCGGCACGACGCGCGGGCGCGACCGATGTCACGTTCATTGGCACCGAGCCGATCCGGCGCGCGGCCGACGGCAGCTCCATCGTTCACGAAGTCAGCGTCGCGGTCGGCGTCCCGATGTACGTTCTGTCGCACGAAGAGGAGGCCTACCTCACTATCATCGGCGTGACCGAAGGCCTTCCGGTGACTCACGAGACCCTCGTCGTCGATGTCGGCGGCGGCAGCTCCGAGTTCTGCATCGTCGACGCGACACGGCCGCCGCGAGCCGTTGGCGTGCGCCTGGGATCCGGGCGCCTGACCGACAGGTTCGTCAGCCACGACCCGCCTCTGAGGTCCGAGGTGCAGGCCATGGCCAACGCGTCGTGCGAGGGAATCCGCAGCGCGCCCGACGGAAGCCCGGAGGAGGTTGTCGCGGTTGGTGGGACGGCGTCCAACCTGCTGAAGGTCCTGCCGGCCGCGACGCTCGATCGGATCCTGACCCGCGAGCGCCTCGACGAGGCGCTGGCAATGCTGACCACCGAGACGGCCGCCGGCGCGTCGGTGCGCCACCTGATCAACCCGAGCCGGGCCAGGATCCTTCCGGCGGGGGCAGCGATCATGGGCGCCATCCTGGACCGCTACGGCGTCGATCGGATTCGGGTATCCGAAGCGGGGATCCGCGAAGGGACGATCCTGGCTGTCCAGCACGCGGGTCCCGCCTGGCGCGACCGCCTGGCCGAGCTCGCCCACGGCTGGCGGCGCTGAGGCCGCAACCGGGTGTCGGCTACAAACCGGCGACCACCCGACCCAGGGCGCGCCGGAAGCCGATGCCCGCGACGCCGCGCCAGGCGGGCCCGACCGACCTGCGCAGGCGGGCAACCTCCCGTTCACGGCTCACCAGGTAGCGCCCGATCGCGGCACTCTCGAGCGCGGACATGTCGCCGGCGTGCTCGACCAGGAACGTGCGGGCCATCGAAGCGGCGACATCGGCGTCGTTCATCAGGCCGAGATGGTCCTGGAGTGCGGTTACCCTGGCGATCAGCGGCGCCGCACCCTCGCCGAGCGCCTCGCGTACGAACTCGAGCGAGTAGCGCAGCCACTTGCCGGCGATCCGCAGGTCGTGCAGGGTCTCGACATCGGCCCAGCGCAGGACCGGCTCGTAGCCGCGCACCTGCTCGTAGGCGCTCCAGATGCGCGAGGCCGTCGTATCGCGGATGCGATGGGGCTGGGTTGGGCCGACCGGCAGGACCGAGGCCCCCTCCGTTCGGACGAAGTCGCGGTAATCGTCCACCCAGCGCCGATAGCCGTCGGAATCGAGCTCGCGGATGAGCAGGACGCGGGCATCATCGCGGTGCGTCCGCCAGTCCGCCAGGAGTGGCTCCAACGCGCGCTGCTCTGTCGCTGGCAGGTCCGCCCGGTACTGATCGGCTGCCTCCAGCAGGACATCGAGGTCGCGCACGGCGCCGAGGCGTGAGGCGGTCTCGCGCAGGCCGGTCCGGTAGCGCCTGGTCCGGCCGGGTCGGAAGCCGGAGCCGAACACGCGCCAGGCGGCCCGCTGGCGACGGGTCGCGACGCGCATCGCATGCACGTCCTCGAGGTCTCGGCCCGAGCGCACCCCAGCCTCGCGGGCAAACATCCGGGCGAGGTGGAAGCGCATCACCTTGCGCCCGGCCTCGGCCAGGTGGTCGTCGGCGGTGACTCCGGGCGTCTTGCCGACGATCAGACGGCGATCAGGCGCCGCCGCCGCCTCGACCGCGTCGCTCAGGAGGTCGGAAGTGGACGGGATGACCTCGTGGTGCTCGGTCTCGACGGCGGACGCGGGCTCCAGGGTCGTTGGTTGGCGAGCCGGTCGGCGCCGTGCACCGCCGCCTCCGCCAATTGCGGCGAGCGCTGCCTCGAGCTTGCTTCCGCTCCACGGTGCGAGCCCCGGGTCGGCGGCGAAGACCTCGGCCAGGGCGACAAGGCCGTCCTCCGAACCCTTCACCAGCTCGGCCTCGAGCTCCACGAACCGGTCGACCACCCGGGACCGGGCCACGATGTCCACCTCGTCGAGGCTCAGTTCGACCCGTGTGTCGCCGTCGCGCACGACCCGCTTCCGGCGAAGCTGGCGGATCGTGACGATCTCGATCAATGGGGCGTCGCCGGCCAGTTCGAGGAGCAGTGAGCGAGCGTCCGAGGCCGGCCATTCGAGCGGTCCCGCCGTCCGATCAGCCGGTCCCTCGAGTTCCTCGCGGCGGACCGACCCGCCCGGGCCATCGGTTCGGGCGAGCGCCTTGACCGAAACGATCGTGTCGGGCCCGTTGCGTCGAAGGCGCACGGCGAACCCGGCCCGGGCCAGCGCGCCGTCCGCCGTGTCCATGTAACGATCCTCGAACTGCGACGAGCGCGCCGCCGTCCCGCCGCTGAACGAGCCGATCTCCTCGACGACGAGATAGCGCTCGGCGGCCGCCAGGTCGAGCACGCGGAACTTCAGCTCGACTTCGACCGGGCGCTCGACCGGTCCTGCCACCGGACGCTCCGTCTCCTCGCTCATGCTCGCGGATCCAGGGAGCCGACGGGAATGCTCGGCTGGCGCGTGGTGAGGGCGACCTGGCCGCGGTCGAGCGCATCCTTCTTGAGGACCTCGAACGTGTCGACCGTGCCGGCCCGGCCCATGAGCGTCTCCGTCCGGGCCCAGGTCGCGTCGGACTGGAGCTGCCACGACCGCCGGTCGTCGTTGAGCATCACCTCGATGATCTGGTCGAGGCGCGTCCGTGCCTCAAGGTCCTCGACCGGCGCGACCGCCTCGATGCGTCGGTCCAGGTTGCGGTCCATCAGGTCCGCCGAGCCGATGTACCACTCGCGAGCCCCGCCGTTCTCGAAGCCCCAGATCCGTGAATGCTCAAGGAACTCGCCGATGATCGAACGGACCCGGATTCGCTCCGAGACGCCGGGCAATCCCGGCTGGATGGAGCAGGCGCCGCGCACGATCAATTCGATGTCCACGCCGGCCTGGGCGGCACGATAGAGCGCCTCGATCACGGCCACGTCAACGATCGCATTGAGCTTCAGCACGATCCGCGCCGGCCGGCCGGCCGCGGCGTGAGTGACCTCGCGTTCGACGAGGTCAAGGAAGCGCGAGCGGAGGCTGTGTGGGGCAACCAGGATCCGGCGGAAGACCCGCTGACGCGACAGCCCGGTCAGCACGTTGAACAGGTCGGTGACGTCCGCGCCGATTTCCGGCCGGCAGGTGAGCAGGCCCAGGTCCACGTAGATCCGCGCCGTCCGGTGGTTGTAGTTGCCCGTCCCGATGTGGACGTAGCGGCGAAGGCCGGAGCCCTCGCGACGAACCACCAGCGCGGTCTTCGAGTGGGTCTTCAAGCCGACCAGGCCGTAGACCACGTGGGCGCCGGCTCGCTCCAGCTTGCGCGCCCAGATGATGTTGGCTTCCTCGTCGAACCGGGCCTTGATCTCGACCAGGACCACGACCTGCTTGCCGCGCTCGGCGGCCCGGATCAGCGACTGGAGGATGGGTGAGTCGCCGGTGGTCCGATACAGGGTCTGCTTGATCGTCAGCACGTCCGGGTCGTCCGCTGCCTGGGTGATGAACCGCTCGACCGACGCCCCGAAGGACTCGTACGGGTGATGGACCAGGACGTCGCCGCCCCGGATGGCCGCAAATACATCGGCCGGTTCGTCCTCGTCGGGTGGGACCAGGCGCGGCGGCGTGACCGGGGTCCATGGGGCCGGCTTCAGATCCGGGCGATCCAGCTCGGCGATCGCCCACAGGCCGGTCAGGTCGAGCATCCCGCTGACTTCGAAGCAGTCCGCCTCGCCGAGACCCAGGCCGCGCAACAGGAGCGCGCGTGTGGCCGCCGGCATGGATCGTTCCACCTCGAGTCGGACCGCTTCGCCGAAGCGGCGCCGCCGAAGCTCTTCCTCGATGGCCAGCAGGAGGTCGTCCGCCTCGTCCTCCTCGAGCGCGAGGTCGGCGTTCCTGGTCACCCGGAAGAGATGGTGCTCCTCCACCTCCATGCCACTGAACAGGGTGTCCAGGTTGGCCTCGATCAGCTGATCGATCAGGACAAAGCGAGCGGGCTCCACCTCCAGCAGGCGGGGCAGAATCTGGGGCACCTTGACCCGGGCGAAGCGCCGCTCACCGGAATCGGGGTCGCGCAGGCCGACCGCAATCGACAGGCTCAGGGTGGAGATGTACGGGAACGGGTGACCGGGATCGACCGCCAGGGGCGTCAGGACGGGGAAGATCTCGTCAAGGAATCGACGCCGAAGCGCGTCGTGGTGCTCCGGAATGGCCGCGTAGTCGACCAGCTCGATGCCTTCTGCGGCCAGCGCGCGCCGAATCGAGACGTAGATGGCCGAGTGGTCGGCGACGAGGTGAAGCACGCGAGCCCGGGCAGCTGCGATCTGCTCTTCGGCGGTCCGGCCATCGGGCGACCGGGCGACCTTGCCTGCTTCAACCTGCTGGCGCAGGCCGGCAATCCGGACCTGGAAGAACTCGTCGAGGTTACCGGCGAAGATCGCCAGGAACTTGACCCGCTCCAGTAACGGGTTGCGCTCGTCGCCCGCCTCGAACAGGACTCGTCCGTTGAACTCGAGCCAGGACAGCTCGCGGTTCAGATAGGGGAACGGCGCCGCCGGAGCCGTGCGTCGTTGGCGTGGCGCGATCGCCGGTCGGGCGGGAGCGCCGGGGTCGATGGCGGCCATCGGGGGAGATCGGGCTCCTCGAACGTGCGGTCGCAATGAGGCGACCGGGCCGCCGAGGATAGCACGGCAATGTGAACGGCCAGAGCCGCTATCCGTGCTCTCCGTGGCGCGTGGCGGGATCGACCGAGCTCCTGGTCGCGGCACGCCGTTCCGCGCAGGCGGGACAGAGGCAGCGGTCGCGCAGCAGGGCATACGTGTAGTAGCCGGTGTGGTGGCCGTCACCCCAGGTCGGGGCAATCGCGTAGCCGCCGACCAGCGCGATATCGACAAGGCGAGTCTGCTCGCTGGTCAGGGTCGGGCCGCTGTCGAGCCAGCCGGGCAGGCCGGCCTCACCACGGCAGAAGGCGCACGGGCACAGCCAGCGATGGGTCGTCGTGTCATAGACGGTGGCATGCCCGTCAGGCCAGCCGATCTCGAGGCGGCCGGCGGCCCGGTCGGCGTGGATGGAGGCCGGCGCGGCCTGACCGACGACAGCCGGTCCTGGTTGGCTCATGGCGCGATGCTACGCCGATACGGTCGTTGCTTCAGCCGGAGCCGATGACCCGCAGCAGGAGTTGAAAGCCGGGGTCAGTACCAGGCCATCGCCGGCGCAGGGCCTCGACCCCAATCCGCCGCCGCACGTAGCGCAGCGCAACCACGGCGACCACCACATCATCCAATGGCCCAAGAACCGGGATGAACTCCGGGATCAGGTCGATCGGCGACACGATCCAGGCGAGGAGGCCGACCAGCACGAGCCGCACGTCAGGCGGGGCGGACCTGTCCCCGATCAGTGAACGCAGAAGCCGAAGCAGGTCGGGAATCACGCCCAGGATCTCGCGGACGGGGACGCCCTTCGGCCGCAGCGCCCAGAACAGGACAAGAAGGACGGCCCACAGCGCAACCAGCCCGACGACGATGCCGATGAGCGTGCTCCCGTCCATCGTTTGGCTGCCATCCCCTGGTCTCGGCCCGGTCGGTGCGGCTAGTCACCGGCCGAACCTGGATTGCCCGGAACCGGGCTATGCTCGCCAGTGTGAGCCTCCAGATCGACCACGTCACGAAGCGCTTCGGGTCGACCACGGCCCTCGACGAGTTGACCTTCGACGTCGCCGGCGGCGAGGTCTTCGGCTTCCTGGGCGCCAACGGGGCAGGCAAGACGACGACCATGCGGATCTGCCTCGGGATCATCGCCGCGGACTCCGGCCAGATCCGCTGGAACGGGGCGCCGGTGGCGGACCTGCCGCGCCGGACCTGGGGCTACCTGCCCGAGGAGCGTGGCCTCTACCCGCGCATGGCCGTCCTCGATCAGCTCGTCTACTACGCCTCGCTCTACGGCGAGAGACCGGAGCGAGCTCGGCGCGAGGCCCTTGCCTGGCTGGCGCGTTTCCGCATCCCCGAGTACGCGGATCGGCGCGCCGAGGAACTGTCCAAAGGCAACCAGCAGAAGGTCCAGTTCATCGCGGCGATCCTCCACGGGCCGGAGGTCCTGCTGATGGACGAGCCGTTCACCGGGCTCGATCCAATCAACCTGGTCCTGTTGCGCGAGGCCTTCATGGAGCTTCGCGATCGGGGTCGAACGCTGATCTTCTCGACCCACCAGATGGAGGCGGCCGAGGCAATGTGCGAGTCGGTCGCGATCGTGGACCACGGCCGGCTCGTGGCCGGCGGCCGGCTGCGCGACCTGAAGCGGGCCAGCGGCAGGCAATGGGTCCGCCTGACTCTCGTCGGGGAGAACCCGGCTCCGGGCTGGCTGGCCGATGTCCACGGCGTGGACGCCCTGCGCCGGGATGCGGCCGGTGCCGAGATGGAGTTGTTGCCAGGCGCGGAGCCGGCCAACATTCTCGCCGAAGTCCTGGGGCGCGGCGCGACGGTCAGCCGGTTCGAGGTGGCCGAGCCCAGCCTCGAGGCGCTCTTCATCGAGCTCGTCGGCCGGCCGGCGGACGACGACCATCTGGCGGTGGGACCGGTCCCGGGAGCGAATTCCGGGGCAACGGCGACCTCGACGGCGGCAGGTGAGCCGGTCTGATGGGCCGCCACGATCCGCTCTTGCCGAACGCCGCGATCATCGCCCGGCGCGAGTATCGGGATCGAGTCCGTGGCCCCCTGTTCATCGCCTCCACGATCGTGCTGATGGCGCTGGCCCTGTTGGTCGCGCTCTCGCCGATCGCCATTCGCTACTTTGATCGGCAGACCGTCACGCGAATCACGGTGATTTCGTCGGACCCGGACCTCGCGCTGCGCGCAGTGGCAGTCGCGGACGATCTGCTCAACATTCCGCCGTCCGGGGCCGACGAGGCGCTGTGGGAGAAGCCGTTCCTGGTCGACGTTGCGGTGAACGCCGGCGCGGCGGAGGTCGACCTGGCCCACGGTCGCCTGGCCGGGATTCTGCTCGTCGAGCGGCTCTCCACGAACCAGCTCGAGATCGTCTTCCGGACGAACGGCCCAACCGATGGCGTCCGCAGCCAGCTCGTGGGCTTCGCGGCGGTGGCCGTGGGGATCCTGGACTGGACGGCGGAGCTGCCACCGGACTCCCAGCTGGGTGCGTTTCAGACGCCGGCGTTCCGGGTCGAATCGATCAATGCGCCGACCGACGCGGGTCGGGCCCTGGACCCCCAGGAGACCGCCAGCCGGGCGTTCCTGGGGATCGTGTTCGTGGTCCTGCTGTTCATGACCGTGGTGATCTACGGGATGTGGGTGGCATCGGGCGTGGCCGCCGAGAAGAGCAGTCGGGTCATGGAGCTCATGATCAGCGCCGCCTCGCCGCGCCAGATGCTTGCTGGCAAGGTCGTCGGGATCGGGGCGGCGGGGTTGACCCAGTACCTCGCGATCGCCACTCCGTCGCTCGTGGTGTTGGCGTTCCAGGACCGAATTGCCGAGGCGATCCTCGGGCCGGACTGGGGAGCTGGCGCGCCGCTGGTCGGTCTCAGCCCAATGCTCCTGGCAGGGTATGGCGTCTTCTTCCTGCTGGGATTCTCATTGTTCGCGCTGATCTACGCCGCGATGGGCTCGTTCGTCAGCCGACCGGACGACCTGCAGACGCTATCCCTGCCATTCAGCCTGCTCGCGGTGGTGGGCTACCTGTCCGCGATCGCGGCCCTGGGTGGCAGCGCCGGTGGGTGGATCACGATCGCGTCGTACCTGCCGCCGTTCAGTCCGTTCGTGATGCTTGCGCGCCTGATGGTCGCGGCCGTGGAGCCCTGGGAGCTGGCCCTGTCCATCGGGTTGCTCTTGGCCTCGATCGTGGTCGTGGCCATCATCGCGACGCGGATGTACGCGGCCGGCGTCCTGCTTTATGGGCAGCGGCCGGGGCTGCGCGCGTTCGTTGCGGCAGCGCGTCGAGCCGGGTAGGGCGGGCCGGGCAGAGCGGCGGGTCGTCCTCAGCGGTCCTCGAGTGGCAGCCGGCTGATCAGGGCGAGGACCGGCGCTGACGCCGCCGAGGTCGGGCCGGATCCGTCCTCGCTCGCCTCTGCCGCAACCACGTTGCCTGAACCGGGACTACCCGCGTCGGGCCGCGCCGCCACGAACCGCCACAACCGGCTGCGGACGCCGGCGAGGTAGGGACTCGATCGCTGGCGCGCGAGCACGCCGGCGATCCCCTGCGCGACGACCGCCTCGTACAGGGCGACACCCTCCGTGGCGATGGCCGGCACGGCGACGACCTCGTCGCCGGGACGCAGCACCCGTCGAAGAGCCTCGCGCCGGCGAACCAGCGGCTGGGGCAGGAG